>NZ_SZXC01000004.1:0-21085 GCF_005281055.1 Citrobacter sp. wls711
TGCGGGGCTTGTGTGGCGAAGGGCCGCGCTAACTCTGCGTATCGGTATTAGGCGCAGCTATTTAGCTCCCTCTATTGATAAAAAAGCCGCTGACAGTCCAAGTCAGCGGCTTTTTCATACTACCTGACGTAAACGCGCATCACGCCTGTTCCGCTTGCAGCATTTTCTTTCTTTCACTGATTCGCTTAACCAGCAGAACAGATGCAATCGCCCCACAGAAAGCGAAGCAGGCCATAATACCAAACACAATTTTGTAGCCGATGAGCCCTGGGTTCAAATCCAGAATATATCCGTACATACTGAAGCAGAACATCGCCGGGGCATAACCGATAAAGCTGCCCAGCGCCATTGCCGCACCCGTTTGATTCTCTGCGATTTTGGCCTCACCAATCGGGGCAAAGAATACAGCGCGCTGAGTAAATACGATGGCACCGAAGCCCAGCGTACACACCATGCCTAAATAAACGGGCATACTTTCATGCGGCAGAACGATCAGCAGCAACAGTGCCACTGTGCTGAGCATAAATGTGTAGCATAAATATTTACTCGGTGATTTCAGGATTTTATCTGAGATCAGTCCACCAATCGGGCCACCAACCATTTTCAGGCAATATTGGTTAATAATCCCATAAGCCCCCACCAGCGCGACGGGCAGCATATAAATGTTTTTCAGGAATGGGATAAAGAACGTCAATCCACAATACACGGCATAAACAAAGAAGACGTTAAACGCGATTAACCAAATAGTCTTATCTTTCAGAACTGACGACATGCTTGGATTTTTCGGCGCATCTTCAGCATCATGGATTTTTGCGGCGGGGATTTCCTCTTTATCGTTCAGAACAAAGAAGATGATGATCCCGACCATAATGACAATTGCAGAGTAGAACCAGATACCGGCCTTGAACCCCAACAGACCACTGCCAAACCAGGCAAAGACGGCCAGTGCAGAAAATGCGACAACCGTATCCACAATACCGCGGCCCGTTTCAAAAAAGCCGAACAGACGCCCTTGTTGTTCGCTGTTGCCGAGTCGGCTAACGGATTTTAATAACACCGGCCAGTTCATCATGTCGCAGGTAACACCAAATAACGCCCAGACAAAGAGGATCCCCCAATAGCCAGGCATGGTGGTCAAATAAACCCCCAGCAGCCCCGTGGCAATAAGGGAAAGAGACATAGTGTATTTACGTGGAAGTTTGTCTGCAAAATAAATAGATAAGAAAAAACCTATGGTAGTTACAAATGAGTTCACTGACATCGCGTTACCAATCTGACCGTTAGTCAAATGGAAGTATTCCTGCATCGGAATATAGAACGCATCTTTCAGTGAGGGTAATTTGTAAATTGTACCGCCACACAGCGTTAACAGGCTAAAAAGCGCCCATTTCTTTTTTGTGAGCATAGCATCCCCTAAATGATTTATTTAATCATTTGTTTTAAATATAAAAATACGCCCATTCATCAGGAATGGACTATGAATTCTAAATAAAGGCGTTAGATATTAATAATGAGTTAGAATGTGATGCGCCTCATTTTTAATTTGTTGTAGCACGCTACGCACAAATTGTATTTGTTGGATGGCATCATTTTTTTCTTTAATCAAACGTTCTTCGAGAAGTTCTGGCTCCGGTAGCGGTGTTTCGCTCATCTGACGCCATGGGATCCAGGGGTTATCTCCTTCATTGTCGAAACGAAATGCCGGGGCGTAATAATCCACTTCTTCTTCCAGCCCGTAAGCCGTTACCTGCGGCTTCTCATCACCTAAGCAAATAAGTTTGGTCAGTAGATCTTTAAACGGCATATCCCCTTGACCCGAAGTACAGGCTTTATGGCCCAGTCCCGCATTCTCATTTACAATTAATGCATCTTTAATATGCACCTGGGTAATATGCGGAGACATTGTGTCTAACGCCGTCAACGGATGCTCATTGGCATTGATCATATTAGCAAAATCAAACAGTAAAGAGAGCGACTCCATATCACTGTTCTGAACTAACGATACCAATTCATGACTCTTTAAATCCTCATGCTGCTCTAAGGTAAAGGTCAGTCCGCTATCCTGATAGCAATCGCGCAAATATTTGATATCCTGCGTAATGATTGCAAGCACCTCTTGAAGATTACCTTCGTAGCGCGGGTAAAACCTCACCGAAGAGGCGCCTGTTTTTAATGCGATAGCGACAGCCTGGTCAATAGCTTTTTTATCAGAAGAACTGGTCTCGATATGCAGATCAAGCTGTAGCTGACGCGCTTTGTCGCCAAATGCTGACAGTGCTTCATCATTCATATTTTCAAGAGAATAGCGTTCACCATCAAGGACGTGGATTTTCACCCCACGCAGATTATTTTCACTGGCAATATCTAATAAATCATTCGGTAATATGCGTTCAACGCGCATATTCAAATGATAAGCATAAGCGTGAAGATAAAGAGGAAGATTATCTACCCGCGCCAGAATTTTATGTGCATTGTCTTTAGTGACCATAAACGTACCTACAAGTTAATGAAGAGATCAACTGCTTCAAATCGCCAATACTCAATATCTATTTGTACGATATTGCCATCGCTGTCAGCCCGGTGTTTTTCAATAAGAATGGCGGGCATTCCAGTCGAACCACCAATAAACTTGCTAATGTCGCCGGCCATTCTGACAGGTTTAAAAGCCAGTTTTTTGATTACCGTTTCTTTTTTATATTCATTTTCCCATACCGAAGAAAATGACTGGCTTTCAAGCTGCTCAATAAATCCCGGAGCGACCTTCGGGTTGATAAACGTTTCATGATAGAAAACTTTATGCCCTTCCAGCGCTCCCCAGCCCGTTATCCGATACAGTTCATCAGACGGTGTTGCTGACACCAACGGCGCGGCAACGTCCGGGTACTGAGAAACCCGGCTTTTCTCGATAAATCCCCAGGAAGGCTCTCTACCCTGCTCAAGCGCGGCGCGCTGAAAGCTTGCTGACAATTCCGGGCTGTAGTTAAAGCGTGCCTGGGTAACGAACCACCCTTTGCGATCCTTACGAAAGATTTTGGATTCAGACTCCAGGTTTAATAGCGCCTGACGTAACGTCATGCGCTTGATCCCCAGCAACTCTCCCAACTCCCTTTCCGAGGGCAGTTTTCCGCCTGGAGTGGTGATCCCATCTTTTAACCAACGATCTAACTTCTCTTTCGCATTCTCAACGGTCGACTGATTACTCGTCATTGCTTAATTCTCTTGGTTTAAACCAGATGGTTTAATCATACGCTGACGATGAAAAAGAAAGCAAACACCCGCGTTGAGCTTTAGAAAAATTTGTGACCAAGCTCTCTTAAGCCAGACATCTTGAGGGGAGAGTATTTCTTGAGGCAGGGAATCAACGTAATCCCGCCGGGAACCAGGGATTGCGGGCAAAAAAAAACCCCACCTCTTAAGGCAGGGTCTTGTCATTAAAGTGCGTTAATTAGTCTTCTTTCGGACCACGCATCGCACGTTTACGATCGTTTTCAGTCAGGTGACGTTTACGAATACGGATAGACGTTGGTGTTACTTCTACCAGTTCGTCGTCATCGATGAATTCCAGAGCCTGTTCCAGAGTCATTTTCTGAGCTGGAACCAGCGTGGTGGCTTCATCAGTACCGGAAGCACGCATGTTGGTCAGTTTCTTACCGGTCAGGCAGTTTACAGTCAGGTCGTTAGAACGACTGTGAATACCGATGATCTGGCCTTCATAAACTTCTGCGCCGTGACCCAGGAACAGCTTACCGCGGTCCTGCAGGCTGAACAGTGCAAACGCAACGGCTTTACCCTGACCATTAGAGATCAGCACGCCGTTCTGACGCTGGCCCACTTCGCCCGGACGAACATCGTCGTAATGGCTGAAGGTGGAGTACAGCAGACCGGTACCGGAGGTCATGGTCATGAATTCTGAACGGAAGCCGATCAGGCCACGGCTTGGGATCACGTAGTCGAGACGTACGCGGCCTTTACCATCTGGATTCATGTTTTTCAGGTCGCCTTTACGCTCGCCCAGTGCCTGCATAACAGAACCCTGGTGCTGCTCTTCGACGTCCAGCGTTACGTTTTCGAATGGCTCTTGTTTACGGCCATCGATTTCGCGGAAGATAACTTTCGGACGGGAAACCGCCATCTCGAAACCTTCACGACGCATGTTTTCAATCAGAACGGACAGGTGCAGTTCACCACGGCCAGACACGCGGAATGCGTCTGCATCCGGAGTCTCTTCAACACGCAGTGCAACGTTGTGTACCAGTTCTTTTTTCAGGCGGTCAAGGATCTGACGAGAAGTAACGTACTTACCTTCTTTACCGCAGAACGGAGAGGTGTTTACGTTGAAGAACATGGTCACGGTCGGCTCATCAACAGACAGCGCCGGCAGCGCTTCAACATTCTGCGGATCGCAGATGGTGTCGGAGATGTTCAGTTCGCCCAGACCAGTGATCGCGATGATGTCGCCCGCTTCTGCAACGTCGCTCTCGATACGCTCAAGACCCAGATGGGTCAGAACTTTACCGACTTTACCGTTACGAGTTTTGCCTTCGCTATCAACGATGGTGATCTGCTGGTTCGGTTTAACTTTACCGCGCTTGATACGGCCGATGCCGATAACACCCACGTAGTTGTTGTAGTCCAGCTGGGAGATTTGCATCTGCAGCGGGCCATCAAGGTCAACGTTCGGAGCCGGTACACGGTCAACGATGGTCTGATACAGCGGAGTCATATCTTCCGCCATATCTTCGTGATCCAGACCTGCGATACCGTTCAGCGCTGAAGCGTAAACGATCGGGAAGTCCAGCTGTTCGTCGGTCGCGTCGAGGTTAACGAACAGGTCGAATACCTGGTCAACAACCCAGTCAGGACGCGCGCCAGGACGGTCAACTTTGTTGATAACAACAATTGGCTTCAGGCCATGAGCAAAGGCTTTTTTGGTCACGAAGCGCGTCTGCGGCATCGGACCGTCCATTGCATCAACCACCAGCAGCACGGAGTCTACCATGGACATTACACGTTCAACTTCACCACCGAAGTCGGCGTGTCCCGGGGTATCAACGATGTTGATACGGTAGTCATTCCACTTGATAGCGGTGTTTTTAGCGAGGATGGTAATCCCACGCTCTTTCTCCAAATCGTTGGAGTCCATCACGCGCTCTTGGGTTTCGGCACGAGAGTCGAATGTACCGGATTGTTGGAGCAGCTTGTCTACCAGGGTGGTTTTACCATGGTCTACGTGCGCGATGATGGCGATGTTACGCAAATTTTCGATCACAACTTTGCCTCAGGCATTTTAGAAATAGCGCGTTATTGTACACGGATTAATCGCAGTACAAAACAGGATCACAAACATCCTCCGCAAACAAGTATTGCAGAGTTTCTTTGTGATCACATTCACGGAGCGTTAAAAGGGGTAATCTCATGTCAATTGCACCATTATAGTGCTTAATGTTCACATAGAAGCACTATAATGGTGCAATACAACCTTCATGGTGCAACCCCTTTGCACGATGATGCGCATGATAACGCCTTTTGGGGGCAATTTAAAAGTTGGCACAGATTTCGCTTTATATTTTTTACGGCGACACGGCCAATTTTTGCAGAATTGAAGACCTCGTTACCACGACGACAATGACCAATCCGGGAGAGTAAGTATGTCCGCTGAACACGTTTTGACGATGCTGAACGAACACGAAGTGAAGTTTGTTGATTTGCGCTTCACTGACACTAAAGGTAAAGAACAGCACGTCACGATTCCTGCTCATCAGGTAAATGCCGAATTCTTTGAAGAAGGCAAAATGTTTGACGGCTCCTCAATCGGTGGCTGGAAAGGCATTAACGAATCAGACATGGTTCTGATGCCGGATGCTTCTACTGCTCTCATTGACCCGTTCTTTGAAGAGTCTACTCTGATCATCCGTTGCGATATCCTGGAACCGGGTACGCTGCAGGGCTATGACCGCGACCCGCGCTCCATCGCAAAACGCGCTGAAGAATATCTGCGTGCTACCGGCATCGCAGACACCGTGCTGTTCGGGCCAGAGCCAGAATTCTTCCTGTTCGACGACATCCGTTTCGGCAGCTCTATTTCCGGTTCCCACGTCGCTATCGATGATATCGAAGGCGCATGGAACTCCTCCACCAAATATGAAGGTGGTAACAAAGGTCATCGCCCTGGCGTGAAAGGCGGTTACTTCCCGGTTCCTCCGGTCGATTCTTCCCAGGACATCCGTTCTACCATGTGTCTGGTCATGGAAGAGATGGGCCTTGTCGTTGAAGCGCATCACCACGAAGTGGCGACTGCGGGCCAGAACGAAATCGCTACCCGCTTTAACACTATGACCAAAAAAGCGGACGAAATTCAGATCTACAAATACGTTGTTCACAACGTCGCGCACCGCTTCGGTAAAACGGCGACCTTTATGCCAAAACCGATGTTCGGCGATAACGGTTCCGGTATGCACTGCCACATGTCCCTGTCCAAGAACGGTGTAAACCTGTTCTCCGGTGACAAATATGCGGGTCTGTCTGAGCAGGCGCTGTTCTACATCGGTGGCGTTATCAAACACGCTAAAGCCATCAACGCCCTGGCGAACCCGACCACCAACTCCTACAAGCGTCTGGTCCCGGGTTACGAAGCACCGGTTATGCTGGCGTACTCTGCCCGTAACCGTTCTGCCTCTATCCGTATCCCAGTCGTTGCCTCTCCGAAAGCACGCCGTATTGAAGTGCGCTTCCCGGACCCGGCGGCTAACCCGTACCTGTGCTTTGCAGCACTGCTGATGGCGGGTCTTGATGGTATCAAGAACAAGATCCACCCGGGCGAAGCAATGGACAAAAACCTGTACGACCTGCCACCGGAAGAAGCAAAAGAGATCCCACAGGTTGCTGGCTCTCTGGAAGAAGCACTGAACGAACTGGATCTGGACCGCGAGTTCCTGACTGCAGGCGGCGTGTTCACCAATGAAGCGATCGATGCGTACATTACGCTGCGTCGCGAAGAAGATGACCGCGTGCGCATGACCCCGCACCCGGTAGAGTTTGAGTTGTACTACAGCGTTTAATTTAACTTTTACACTCTCACATAAAAACGTGCAGAGGATGTAATAACCAATGGATTTCTTGCTACAGCAAGGCGGCAATTGAGTGAATCCCCGGGAGCTTACATAAGTAAGTGACTGGGGTGAGCGAAAGCAGCCAACACAGCTGTAGGGAGAAAGACGAAGGTTTTAGTTGCCGTGGAAACTTTCAGCCCATCACACGATGGGCTTTTTTCTCCGCCAACGAACTGATCCTTCGCGCTTTTTCTGCGTGAAAGCTATAATGCACTAAATTGGTGCAACCTTTTTCAGGAGACTGCTGAATGGCAACCGGCACGCTGCCCGATGCTGGGCAGATCCTCAATTCGTTAATTAACAGCATTTTACTTGTCGACGATGAGCTGGTGGTACATTACGCCAACCCCGCGGCACAGCAACTGCTGGCCCAAAGTTCCCGCAAACTGTTTGGCACGCCGCTTTCTGAACTGCTGAGTTATTTCTCATTAAACATCGGGCTGATGCGAGAGAGCCTGGAAGCGGGTCAGGGCTTTACGGACAACGAAGTGACGCTGGTGATAGATAGTCACTCGCATATCCTCTCTGTGACCGCTCAGAGGCTGCCTGATGGCCTTATTCTGCTGGAGATGGCGCCCATGGATAACCAGCGCCGTCTGAGTCAGGAGCAGCTCCAGCATGCCCAGCAAATAGCCGCCCGCGATCTGGTACGTGGTCTGGCGCATGAAATTAAAAACCCGTTGGGTGGATTACGCGGTGCAGCGCAACTGCTCAGTAAAGCGCTACCGGATCCAGCCCTCAAGGAATATACCCAAGTCATTATTGAGCAGGCAGACCGCCTGCGTAACCTGGTCGACCGCCTGCTGGGGCCGCAGCACCCCGGTATGCACATCACGGAAAGTATTCACAAGGTGGCAGAACGCGTTGTGGCACTGGTGTCGATGGAACTCCCGGAAAATGTCACGTTGATCCGCGATTACGACCCGAGCCTGCCGGAAATACTGCACGACCCCGACCAGATAGAACAGGTACTGCTGAATATCGTACGTAATGCGCTACAGGCGCTGGGACCGGAAGGTGGCGAGATTATTCTGCGTACCCGCACCGCGTTTCAGCTCACATTGCACGGCATGCGTTACCGCCTGGCGGCGCGTATTGACGTTGAGGACAACGGTCCGGGTATTCCTCCACATTTACAGGATACGCTGTTCTACCCAATGGTCAGCGGCCGCGAGGGGGGGACCGGGCTGGGATTATCCATCGCCCGTAATTTGATTGATCAACATTCCGGCAAAATTGAATTTACCAGTTGGCCGGGTCATACCGAGTTCTCGGTTTACCTGCCTATCAGGAAATAGAGGTAACGTTTATGCAACGAGGAATAGTCTGGGTCGTTGATGACGATAGTTCCATCCGTTGGGTGCTTGAACGTGCGCTCGCAGGGGCAGGACTCAGCTGCACCACATTTGAAAGCGGTAAAGAGGTACTGGACGCGCTCGCCAGTAAAACGCCGGACGTGCTGTTGTCGGATATCCGCATGCCGGGGATGGACGGCCTGACGCTGTTAAAACAGATTAAACAGCGTCATCCGATGCTCCCGGTCATCATCATGACCGCGCACTCCGATCTGGATGCCGCCGTCAGCGCCTACCAGCAAGGGGCGTTCGATTACCTGCCCAAGCCGTTTGATATTGACGAAGCCGTGGCGCTGGTCGAACGCGCCATAAGCCATTATCAGGAACAGCAGCAGCCGCGTAATGTTCAGATCAACGGCCCCACCACCGACATCATCGGTGAAGCCCCAGCGATGCAGGATGTCTTTCGCATAATTGGCCGGCTTTCCCGCTCTTCAATTAGCGTCTTGATCAACGGTGAGTCCGGGACCGGTAAAGAGTTGGTTGCCCATGCGCTCCACCGTCACAGCCCGCGCGCCAAAGCACCATTTATCGCCCTTAACATGGCGGCTATTCCGAAGGATTTAATCGAATCTGAACTGTTTGGCCACGAAAAAGGTGCCTTTACCGGCGCCAATACCATTCGTCAGGGGCGCTTCGAGCAGGCGGACGGCGGCACGCTGTTTCTCGATGAAATTGGCGATATGCCGCTGGACGTGCAAACGCGATTGCTGCGTGTATTAGCCGACGGACAGTTTTACCGCGTCGGCGGCTATGCGCCGGTGAAGGTGGACGTGCGCATTATCGCGGCTACGCACCAGAATCTGGAACTGCGGGTACAGGAAGGCAAGTTCCGCGAGGACTTGTTCCACCGACTGAACGTCATTCGCGTTCATTTGCCCCCGCTGCGCGAGCGACGGGAAGACATCCCTCGCCTGGCGCGTCATTTCCTGCAGGAAGCCGCTCACGAGCTGGGTGTGGAAGCCAAGCAGTTACACCCTGAAACCGAGGCCGCACTGACGCGTCTGGCCTGGCCGGGTAACGTTCGTCAACTTGAGAACACCTGCCGCTGGTTAACCGTGATGGCCGCCGGGCAGGAAGTGCTGATTCAGGACCTGCCGGCAGAACTGTTTGAAGCGAGCGTACCGGATGCACCTTCACATATGCAGCCGGACAGCTGGGCAACACTGCTGGCACAATGGGCTGACCGGGCATTACGTTCCGGTCATCAAAACTTACTCTCTGAAGCACAGCCTGAAATGGAACGCACGCTGTTAACCACCGCGCTGCGCCATACTCAGGGCCATAAACAGGAAGCGGCGCGCTTACTCGGATGGGGGCGTAATACCCTGACGCGTAAGTTAAAAGAGCTTGGCATGGAGTAAGGGATTGTCGCTGTGTAAAGATTGATAATTGAGCGCAAAGTGCTGCTATTTTGCGCTTTACTGTTCCGATGAGTTAAGTATGATCGTGCCCGGAAAACGGGGGAAGTCATCATGCTGGAATCAATTATTAATCTGCTGTCGAGCGGCTCGGTTGAAAGCCATACGCCGCAAACTGCGGTTGCCGCGGTGCTGTGTGCGGCGCTGGTTGGGCTGTTTAGCTAGCGGGTTTGTCGGGTGGCGCTTCGCTTACCCGACCTACATATTAAGATGTCGTAGGCCCGGTAAGCGAAGCGCCGCCGGGCAACGTCATTAGATGACCCGCGAGAACTGCTGCATCCGTGCTTTCTGGCGCAGGTAAGCATCAAAGCACATGCAAATATTGCGGATCAGCAGACGACCTTTTGGTGTCACCTGAATCCCCTTCTCATTCACATCCACCAGCCCATCTTTCGCCAGCGGTGCCAACAGCTTCAGGTCTTCAGCAAAATAGTCAGCAAAGTTCAGATCCCATTGCTGTTCTACGACGGCGTAGTCGAGGCGGAAGTTGCAGATCAGTAGTTTAATCACATCCCGGCGAATACAGTCATCTTGGGTCAGTGCAATACCGCGCCACAGCGCATTTCCCTGCTCATCCACCTGCTGATAATAGTGCTTCAGCTCTTTTTGGTTCTGCGCGTAGTTGTCGCCAATCATACTGATGGCGGAAACGCCCATGCCCAGCAGGTCGGTATCGCCCTGGGTGGTATAACCCTGGAAATTACGGTGCAGAACACCCTCGCGCTGGGCAATCGCCAGCTCGTCATCCGGGCGGGCAAAGTGATCCATCCCAATGAACTGATAGCCCGTTTCGGTCAGCGAGGAGATGGTCTCCTGCAAAATATCCAGCTTCTGTTGTGGGCTGGGCAGGTCAGCATCTTTGATTTTACGCTGCGCGGCAAACAACGTTGGCAGGTGCGCATAGTTAAAGACACTCAGGCGGTCGGGATTGAGCTCAGCCACCCGCTTCAGGGTAAAGGCAAAGCTTTCCGGCGTCTGTTTTGGCAGACCATAGATAAGGTCAATGTTGGTCGAGGTAAAGCCAATCTCACGCGCACGATTAATCAGTGCAAAGATAAACTCCTCGTCCTGCTCACGGTTTACCAAGCGCTGAACTTCTTTATTGAAGTCCTGCACCCCCATGCTCAGGCGGTTAAAGCCTTCAGCACGTAAATGATCGAGAACATCGAGTTCGATTTCTCGCGGATCAACTTCGATCGAGATTTCTGCATCCGCGTTAAAATCGAAGTTATCACGCAGCAGTGTCATTAAGCGGCTAATCTGCGCTTTATTCAGATAGGTTGGCGTGCCGCCGCCCCAATGCAACTGGCTAACATGACGGCCAGCAAACAGCGGCGCGCGATGAATAATCTCTTGTTCTAAAACGTCCAGATATTGATCGGCCTTATGCTGCTGGCGGGTCACAATTTTGTTGCAGCCGCAGAAATAGCACAATTTATGGCAGAACGGGATATGGACGTACAAAGAGAGTGGACGTTCAGGGTAACGCGCTACGGCTTGCAGAAATGCTTCAGCACCGTAGTCTGCAGAAAACTCCAGCGCGGTCGGATACGAGGTGTATCGTGGCCCGGAATAGTTATATTTCTGGATCAGGGCCAGGTCCCAGTCGATTAGCTGCTCAGACATGCTCACTCCTTCCGATGGCGTTTCTGGCGGGTACGGCGTACCGGCTTACCCCCACTGCGAGTGATAAGCCGGTTGCGCAGCCACTTTTGGCGCCGCGACAATCGCTGTAGTTTAACGAATAACCACACCAGATAACATATAACCGGAAGGGTTATAAGCAGGACGGGAAGACCCACGGTACAAAACCGTTAGTTACCGCCCTTCAGCAGGCGCATCATGTCTTCCTGCTTTTCTTCTTCTTCGTCAATTTCTTCGTCATCATCGTAAGAGAGCCCCAGTTTCTGCATCAGCTCATCGATGCGATCCAGCTTGGCATCCACCCAGGACTGATCTTCAGCACTCAGGATCTCTCCCGCTTCAAGACGTTCCAGCAGCGCATCCAGGCGCTCATCCGTTTCCAGTAAATCCAACTCAGCCTGTGGTGAAAGCATAGGTTTCTCACTCTTCGGTTTGTGCTGTTTGGTGACTTTTTCAGTCACACCCAATGCAATGGGAGTTTTACTGCCAATACGAGGATCTTTGTGTTTGTTTTGGTTTCCGCCACCTGATGCACCGTCGCTGCCGGTCGCACGGCTGCCCGCCGCAAGACCACGGTGTTTTTTCTGACGCTTACGGTCGCGAGCTTCCAGGTTAATTTCTTCGCGTGTCTTACGACGCGCCTTTGCAGGACCTTTCCCGCGAGGTGTAGAAGTTGTTTTCATCATGATTCGTCTTTGGCTGTTTTTATTCAGTATATAATTGCGCCGGAATCTAGCAGAAATAAAGAAAAAAGGCGACAGAGTAATCTGTCGCCTTTTTTCCTGACTCTCAACCCTTAACGGGCCCTACAATCCCTGTCGGCTATCAACACACCCTGTTTTTCCCTTAGCCAGAAACATTCCGTGTTGTTTCCATTTCCTTTTACTAACGTCTCCGGACGTTTGTCTTCCTGACAATCCTGCGTCTTCGCCTCCTGGCGCTCCTGACCCTCATCCTGAGTCGTTTATCCTGTTAGCTCCCTCGCTATGAACGTTACTTTACTCTTTTGGGTTACGCGCACAAGTAACCGACTTAACAGTTTCGGTTATTCAGAATATTGCTTAATCGTAATCACATGATTTATTTAATTTATGTTGTTATACACTCTCTCATCTCGCATAAATACTATCGGCAATGTCTCACAAAGCCCGCGCTTTTAACTTACATAACCCGCGCGTCGAAAAATCCGCCTTTTGCTGGTGTTCAGGTATAATCGCGGCAAAGCCTTGATTGATGGAGACGACCACGTTGACTAACTTGAATTATCAACAGACGCATTTTGTGATGAGTGCGCCTGATATTCGCCATTTACCTTCCGATACAGGAATTGAAGTGGCTTTTGCTGGCCGTTCCAACGCAGGCAAATCCAGCGCACTAAATACCCTGACAAATCAAAAGGGTCTGGCACGTACATCTAAAACGCCGGGCCGTACTCAGCTCATCAACTTGTTTGAAGTGGTTGACGGTAAACGTCTGGTTGACTTGCCGGGGTACGGGTATGCAGAAGTTCCGGAAGAGATGAAGCGCAAATGGCAGCGCGCGCTGGCAGAATATCTTGAGAAACGTCAAAGCCTGCAAGGCTTGGTCGTACTGATGGATATTCGCCATCCACTGAAAGATCTCGATCAGCAGATGATTTTGTGGGCCGTAGAGAGCAACGTCCAGGTGCTGGTATTACTGACCAAAGCGGACAAACTGGCCAGCGGCGCACGCAAAGCACAGTTGAATATGGTGCGTGAAGCAGTGCTGGCGTTTAATGGCGATGTACAGGTAGAAGCATTCTCATCGCTGAAAAAGCTGGGTGTGGATAAACTGCGTCAGAAACTGGATACCTGGTTTAGCGAACTGGCGCCTATTGAAGAGATGCAGGACGGGGAATAACCTACCGATATGCCGGATGGCGCCGCTGCGCGTCTTATCCGGCCTACAGCATGTGCGAAACCTTTCTTTCGCACAATAAAAAACGCCCCAGTCATTACTGACTGGGGCGGCTAAAATATTCAGCCAAATCCGATTACGTGAAGTAAAAGGTCTGAAAGATAGAACATCTTACCTCTGTACCCTACGAGAATAACTTTACTCTTTTTTGAGCAGCGCAGAAAGCACTTTTTGTAATTTTTTTTCACTCCCGGCATAGGAAATTTTAATGGTCATCACAAAAAGCGCTAACTTATGTTGCTTAGTTACGAAAAGAGCGCGTTATTCAGCAAACCCTTAGTGCGCTTGATCCCAGTTTTCACCGCTTCCGACTTCCACCAGCAGCGGCACATCAATTCGCGTTCCGTTCTCCATCAGCTGATGGATTTTTTTCGAGACGCTATCGAGATCATCTTTGTGCACTTCAAACACCAGTTCATCATGTACCTGCATGATCATACGTACGCGAGGCTGTTCGGTTTGCAGCCAGCCGTCTACGGCAATCATAGCGCGCTTAATAATGTCCGCAGCGGTGCCTTGCATCGGGGCGTTAATCGCCGCACGTTCAGCACCTGCACGACGCGCACCATTACTGGATTTGATATCCGGTAAATAGAGGCGACGTCCTTCCAGCGTTTCAACGTACCCTTGCTCTTTTGCCTGCGCACGCGTGCGTTCCATATATTCCAGTACGCCCGGGTAGCGTTCGAAATAGAGATCCATGTACTTCTGCGCTTCTTTGCGTGGAATATTGAGCTGGCGTGCAAGACCGAAAGCGCTCATGCCGTAGATCAGACCAAAGTTGATGGCCTTCGCGCTGCGGCGCTGTTCACTGGTCACGGAATCAAGAGGTAAGCCAAAGACCTCTGCAGCCGTGGCGCGGTGAATGTCCTTTCCTTCGGCAAAGGCGGTAAGCAGCCCCTTATCACGCGAGAGGTGCGCCATAATGCGTAGCTCAATCTGCGAGTAGTCCGCCGAGACAATGACATAATCTTCTGGTGCAATAAATGCCTGGCGAATACGGCGTCCTTCCTCATTACGCACCGGAATATTTTGCAGGTTAGGATCGGTAGAAGACAAACGCCCGGTCGCCGTAACGGCCTGATGATAAGAGGTATGCACACGGCCAGTTTTCGGGTTGATCATCAGCGGAAGTTTATCTGTATAAGTAGACTTCAATTTTGCCAGCCCACGATATTCCAGAATCACCTTCGGCAGCGGATAATCCAGCGCTAACTCTTCCAGCACCTCTTCTGACGTTGACGGCGCGCCGCCCGGCGTTTTCTTCAGCGGCTTGATGCCCTGCTTTTCAAACAGAATGGTTTGCAGCTGTTTAGTGGAAGAGAGGTTAAAGGCTTCCCCGGCAATCTCGTGCGCTTTTTGCTCCAGCTCGTTCAAACGCAGCGTCAGCTCTGCTGAATGCTTGTGCAACACGGCAGGGTCGATTTTTACACCGTTGCGCTCGATGCGGGACAGGACCGGGACCAACGGCATATCGATATTCTCGAAGACGTTTAGCGGTCCTTTATGTTTTTGCAGCTCTGGCCACATTTTCAGATGCAGCTGTAGCGTGACGTCGGCGTCCTCCGCGGCATAACGACCAGCTTCTTCCAGCGCAATCTGGTTAAAGGTCAGTTGGTTTTTACCTTTCCCGGCGATCTCTTCGAAGGTGATCGTTTTATGTTTCAGCCAGCGGTCAGACAGGCTGTCCATATCGTGTCGCCCGGCAACGCTGTTAAGAATGTAGGATTCGAGCATGGTATCAAAGACGATACCGCGCAGTTCGATACCGTAGTTCGCCAGGATGCCACGGTCATACTTCAGGTTTTGCCCAACTTTATGCGCTTTTTCGTCTTCCAGTAGCGGCTTCAGCAGCGTCAGTGCCCGATCACGGGAAATTTGGTCAGGGGCATCCAGGTAGTCATGCGCGACAGGAACATACGCCGCCACACCCGGTTCAATAGCGAAAGAGAGCCCCACCAGATTCGCGGAGATATTGTCCAGGCTGTCGGTTTCGGTATCAAAAGCAAAGACCGGCGCTTTTTTCAGCTTCGCAATCCACGCTTCCAGCGTCGTCTCGTCCAGAATCGTCACATAGTTATCGTATGAGAGAACCGTGGCGGGCTCCTCAGGCGTTTCATCAATAACGATGGTTTCCTGTGGTTTTGCCGCAGGTTTTGTGCCTTTTGCCTGCAGCCATTTCCCGGCTTCAACGTCGGTGACCCAACGTTTGAACTCATATTGTTTGAACAGATTTAACAGCTCGTCCACTGCAGGTTGTCGTACTTCCAGCTGCTCGCAGGTTAATTCCAGCTCGACATCCGTTTTGATGGTTGCCAGCTTATAAGAGAGGTAAGCCACCTCTTTATTCTGCTCGAGCTTGCCAGCCATGGTTTTTGCGCCACGGAACGTCAGGCCCGCTATTTTTTCTGATTCAGCATAGAGCGTGTCCAGCCCACCCAGCCCCTGGAGTAACGCCTGAGCCGTCTTTTCACCCACACCCGGCACACCAGGAATGTTATCAGAAGAGTCGCCCATCAGCGCCAGGAAGTCGATAATCAGTTCCGGCGGCACGCCATACTTATTTACCACCTCATCCGGGCCGAGGATCGTATTGGTCATGGTGTTGATGAGGGTGATATTCGGCGTCACCAGCTGAGCCATATCTTTATCACCGGTACTGATCAGTACCGGACGGCCAATTTGCTCGGCTTCACGCGCCAGCGTACCGATAACGTCGTCCGCTTCCACGCCTGAAACAGCCAGCAGGGGTAACCCCATGGCTTTTACCATCGCGTGCAGCGGTTCAATCTGCGCGCGTAGATCGTCTGGCATCGGCGGACGATGCGATTTGTAGTGCTCGAATAATTCATCACGGAAGGTTTTACCCTTGGCGTCGAATACCACCGCCGCATGCGTCGGCTTATATTGCAAAATCAAGCTACGCAGCATGTTGAGGACACCGTACATCGCGCCCGTAGGCTCTCCTGCGCTGTTGGTCAGCGGTGGGAACGCATGGTATGCGCGATACAGGTAAGATGAGCCATCTACAAGGATAAGTGGGTTTTCTGGGATCTGAACCATAATGTCCATGCCTGTTTATCAGATTATGGGTAAAGGATGCCACAGACAGGATGAAAACATGAGTTTTTCGCCGCATTTGTCGAAAAACTTTTGCAGATCTTCTGCGTTGTTCGCAATGTGAGCTGTGGATAAGTTTGTGAATAAATAATTTTCAGCCCTTTAAATACAGCAAGATAATTTATTAATCATAATAATTCTGCATATTTTTCATTATGTTATTTCATGACGCAGAATTTTATATCATCTTTTCAGCTTATAGCTGGATGTGGATAGATATTCCCTTTTTTTCTATTCAGCGAAGATCCATCATTTGGTTCGTTTTCTGATAAAATTAGCCCCTTGCGCCCTTTTAGCGCACTATTTATGGCTAACCTTTTGAATAATTTAATTATGGCGAGAATACTCGCCGCGATAACGCTGCTGCTGAGTATCGCATTGACCATATTGGTCACAATTTTATGTTCCGTGCCAATCATCCTGGCCGGAGTTGTAAAACTGCTTTTGCCTATTCCTTTCGTCTGGCGCAAAGTATCCCTCTTTTGTAATTTCATGATGTACTGCTGGTGTGAAGGTCTGGCGCTATTGCTACACCTTAATCCACGACTGAAGTGGGATGTTGAGGGGCTGGAAGGTCTGAGCAAGAAAAATTGGTATCTGCTCATCTGTAATCACTACAGCTGGGCCGACATCGTTGTGCTTTGCGTTTTGTTTCGTAAGCATATCCCGATGAATAAATACTTTCTTAAGCAGCCGTTAGCCTGGGTGCCTTTTATTGGTCTGGCATGTTGGGCGCTGGATATGCCATTTATGAAACGCTATTCGCGCGGTTATTTGCTCCGTCACCCTGAACGACGTGGTAAAGATGTGGAAACAACACGTCTTTCTTGTGAGAAGTTTCGTGTGCATCCAACAACGATCGTGAATTTTGTCGAAGGATCACGGTTCACCCACGAGAAATGCCAGCAGACCCGATCTCCCTATAAAAACCTGCTGCCACCTAAGGCTGCCGGTATTGCGATGGCGCTGAATGTCTTAGGGTCGCAATTCGATAAGTTGCTGAACGTCACGCTGTGTTATCCGCAAAACAGCAGCCATCCTTTCTACGACATGCTGAGCGGTAAGTTAACGCGCATTGTAGTACGGGTGAATCTGGAGCCGGTGAAAGAGGAATTACACGGTGATTACGTCAACGATAAAGGGTTTAAGCGTCGGTTCCAGCTGTGGCTGAATACGCTCTGGGCCGAGAAAGATGCGCAAATAGATGCGATTAAAGCCTCAACTAAAAAAGCCGGTCTCTGACCGGCTTTTTCGTTTACTTCTGGCCTACCAGATATTTCACGGTATCGGCATACTGCTGTACAAAGATATCCATGCTGCTGGTATCCATGCCTTGCGGATTCACCTGATATTTGCCATTCACAAACATCGCCGGAACCCCCTGCAGTTGCAGATCGGCAGCCGCTTTTTCCTGCTGCGCGACCAGTGATTTCACCACGAAGCTGTTCCATGCCGCATCATAGTCTTCACCTTTAATACCCGCATCAACAAATACTTTACGGATATCAGCGGTAGACTGGACGGTCTGAGTTTTCTGCACCGCTTCAAACAACGGTACTGTGACCTTATCTTCTACGCCCAGCGCCAGCGCAACCGCCCACGCCTGAGTCAGATCTTTGCCCAGAGGTCCCAAAAACTCAACGTGGTATTTGGTCATCTTGGTGCCTTCAGGCAGTTTTTTCTTCACGTTATCAGATACGTGAAGCACTTCTTCAAACTGGTAGCAATGCGGGCAGTAGAAGGAGAAGAACTCCAACACCTGCGGTTCACCCGCAATAGGCTTTTCCAGTGTGATGTACTGCTTACCATCCTGGAACTGCGCTGCCGATGCGCTAAAAGCTAAAACCATACCAGCCAGCGCCAGCCATATTTTTTTCATGTCCATGTCTCTCCGATTAATACATTGGCGTTAATTGTAAGGGGGGTTGTTGCAGAATTTTTGCCTGCTCAATAAAGGTCGCCGTCTGACGGTGCCAGTAATCTTCTCCGGTTAACCACGGGAAGTTTTTTGGAAACGCAGGATCATCCCAACGTCGAATCAGCCAGGCTAGATAATAAACTAAACGCATGGCGCGTAAAGGTTCTATGAGTCCTAAATCAGCGACGTCGAACTCAGTAAACTCTTCATAAGCTTCGATAATGGTTTCAAGCTGCATGCGCTGCTCGGCTTTATCACCATTAAGCAGCATCCATAAATCCTGAATGGCCGGGCCATTGCGGGCATCATCTAAATCGACAAACATCGGACCATCGCGCCACAGAATATTTCCGGCATGACAGTCACCGTGCAGGCGCAGAGTGTCAAAACGCGTATGCCACCGCTCGGTAACCACGGTGATAAGCGCATCCGTTGCTTTCAGAAATGCCGCTTTTTGCCCTGATGGAATAATCGGTGCACTGTCGAAAAGTTTACGCGGTTCAATCAGATACTCATCGAGGCCAATGGTCGGTCGAAAAGCAAAGGGTTGTTTTCGCCCGGTTTGATGCAGACGCCCGAGATAGCGGCCAACCGACTCCATTTGATCGATATTGTCGGCTTCAAACTGCCGACCTCCTACGCTGGGGAATATCGCATAGTGGAACCCTTGATGCCCCAGTAACGTCTGGCCATCAAACACCATCGGCGCCGCAACCGGCACGTCATCACGCACCAGTTCCAGTGCAAACTGATGTTCTTCCTGTATTTGATCGACGGACCAACGCTCAGGGCGGTAAAACTTTACGACAAAGCGTCGACGGTCTTCGTCCTGGAATTGGTAGACACGGTTTTCATAGCTGTTGAGCGGGGTAAGCCCGGAATCCACCCGGATCCCCTGCTCAAACAGCGCATCCATGATGGTATCCGGGTGTAGCGTTTGGAAAGTAAAAGCGTTGTTATTCATCCCATCATCCGGAAATTACTACGAATGATTCAGGATATCATTTCGCAGCACTTTCGGTGGCGGCGATTACAAGCTTTTACTCTTTAATTACGCCACGAGCGCGCAGCAATGCGGTTTTAAAGTCTTCTTCATAATCTTTCTGAATACCTGGGATCACCGCATCCTTCGCTGAGTCACGCATTTTCAGGTGATAGATCAGAATGTCATCAGTTAAATCCGCCAGTTCTCCGTCAAAACCTGACTCTTTCGCCAGTTTCTGTAAAAATTGCATCAGGTTAAGATCGGGTTCTTTCTGCCAGGCTGGCTGGAGGAGTTCAATAACTTCATTCAGACGTTTACATTTCATGGTTGTGCTCCTTACGCTTAATACAGATACGTTAGCAGGGTCAATCCCACATTAAAAGAGGCGATATCAGTGATTCTGGATAGTGCAATTACAGGGGTTGTCCTGGCGGGCGGTAAGGCCAGGCGGATGGGGGGTGCAGATAAAGGACTGCTTGAGCTAGACGGCAAACCTTTGTGGCGGCACGTCGCCGATGCGCTCGCCTTACAGGTCGAGACAGTCGTGGTTAATGCCAATCGCCATCAGGATATTTATCAGCAAAGTGGTCTGCAAGTTATCCCTGATTCATTGCCTGATTTCCCAGGCCCGCTGGCCGGAATGCTGTCGGTATTTTTACAACTGGCAGGTGACTGGTTTTTATTCTGCCCCTGCGATATGCCCTATATTCCCCACAACCTGGTCGCAAGACTGGCAGAACAGCGCCAAAATGCGCCAGTGGTGTGGGTGCATGATGGGGAGCGGGATCACCCGACAATTGCGCTGATGCACAGAGCAATGCAGCCGTTACTGCAGGAGTATCTTCAGGCAGGTGAACGACGGGTGATGGTCTTTATGCGCCAGGCCGGCGGACACGCCATCGATTTTAGCGATCATAAAGATGCGTTTGTGAATGTGAACACACCTGAAGAATTGGCCAGATGGCAGGATAAATCATGATCCCATTGCTCGGTATTGCCGCATGGAGCGGCACAGGAAAAACCACACTGCTCAAAAAACTGATCCCGGAACTGTGCGCCAAAGGCATTCGTCCAGGATTAATTAAGCATACCCACCACAACATGGACGTCGATAAACCCGGCAAGGATAGCTATGAGTTACGTAAAGCTGGGGCAGCGCAAACACTGGTCGCCAGCCAGCAACGCTGGGCGTTAATGACGGAAACGCCGGCAGAACCTGAGTTAGATTTAGCCTATCTGGTGAGCCGAATGGATGCTACAACACTGGATTTGGTACTGGTTGAGGGTTTTAAACACGAACCTGTCGCCAAGATCCTGCTTTTTCGTGAAAATTGCGGGCATAGTGCACAAGAATTGACGATTGATGAGTATGTTGTTGCGGTTGCCAGTGATGTTCCACTTGAAGTGGATGTCCCACTTTTAGATATCAACGACGTACAACAAATTGCAGGGTTTGTTACACAGTGGCTGGGACGTTAACCAACCGGTAATCTGCGAAATTGTGCCTGATGATTTTGCGCTTATCAGGCCTACCATTCCGGCAGCGAGCAAGCACTTCCCAAAAACACAGACGCAAAAAAGCCCATCCGTCAGGA
>NZ_SZXC01000005.1:0-8078 GCF_005281055.1 Citrobacter sp. wls711
TTGTCTACGGGCGTGGGGTCAGTCCAAAAACATCAGCGCTGATATCCAGCATCACGAAGCGGAGAAAGCCCGTCATGGCAATAGTTAACGAGCTTATTACCAAATTCGGTTTTATCGGTAATCTGGCACCACAGGAAACCTTCAACGCTAACCTGAAAGCCTCTATTGGTTTGCTCGCCGGTATGGGGGCTGCTATCCAGGGATCGGCGGGGGCGATGGCTGCATGGTTTACTTCCATTATTGATGGCCTCGATCCTCTTGTTCAGTTTCACCGCGAGACAGGGCTTTCTGTGGAAGGGTTGCAGGAGCTTGGTCGCGTGGCGGAACTTAACGGCTCCAGCATGGAGGCAGTCACCAGTTCGATAGGCGAAATGACCATGAGAATTGGTGAATTTATCTCAACTGGCGAAGGTGAAATGGCGGATATTGGCAAACGCCTTGGGCTACAGTTCAAGGACGCCAGTGGCAATGTTAAAGATGCTACGCAAACATTCATCGAGCTATCGGATAAAATGCGCAGCATGAGTCAGGCGGAAAAGTTCTCCGTCCTGGACAAAATGGGCATTGATCGCTCAATGGTGCAGATGCTCTCACTTAGCCGTGAGGAACTGGATAAATCACTCAAACAGGCCCGTGACTGGGGAGTTGTGACCACGGAGCAAGCTGATGCCGCCGCCGAGTTTAATAACTCTCTTAAAGATCTTCGGATGGGCTATAGCTCTGTATCCACGCAGCTAGCTCTTAGTTTTCTCCCCATGTTGAAAGATATAGTTGACGGCATGCGTGAGTGGCTTCACGCCAATGCCGAACTCATACAAAACGGCCTGCATCATCTGGGGGAAATTATATTTTCTTTGGCTGGCATGATTCGCCGTTTATTACCAATCATCACCGTCATTACGGTTGCCTTTGCGGCATGGTGGCTCGTAACGGGTGGGCTTGCGACGATTATGACGGTCCTTACATCCCCGGTGCTACTCATCATTGCTGCTATCACAGCAATCGTTCTGGTTGTGGATGATTTGATAGTTGCAATGCAGGGCGGGCAGAGCGTTATCGCTGATTTCTTCAAGGATAACTGGGGGATCGATATCGTTCCGGGCCTTCTGGCTATCAAAGACACTGTGATGGTGGTGGTTGATTACATTGTCGACGTATTCAAACAGGGCATTGAGAATATCAAACTGCTCTTTAGCGCGCTGAGCAAGCTGGTCACAGGTGATTTTCAGGGGGCGTGGGATGACGTTGTGAAGTCCTTCACCGATAGTGTCGCGCTACTGAGAAAGCCGTTTGATGAATTTATGCAGTGGGTGATGGGATTGTTCGCAAACCTCGGTGAGACCATTAAAAACACGATCAGCAATGCTGCTTCAAATGCCTGGAATGCGACAAAATCTTTCTTAGGGTTCGGTGAGGATGAACAGTTGCAGGGTGTAACCGGCGGCGGTAACGGTGGCATGAGTCCTGATGGTATTCCTTACGGCATGAATGCGGCGGTGGGGATCGCTGGTGGTGGCGTGACAAGCAATTCAAGCGTCAGCCAGCAGAACACTATTCACATCAACACATCCGATCCGGTTGTCGCCGGGAATACTGCGGTAGATAGCCTGCAACAAAACATGAAGGATGCCAACCGGTTGAGTGGCAGAGGAGGTCGGTAATGGGGATTCTAGACGGCCTCATGCAGGCGCAATCTTCTGGCAAAGATACTGTTAAAAAGGTAGGGATCGGCGGGTTCTCAATGTTTGCCCGAGTGAGCGACGTTACTGAATACCCGTCTCAGGTTCCTGTAGACGTGCTGGAGGATGGCAGTAACGCGTCTGACGATATCATCAACGGCCCTCTGACGATAAAAATCAGCGGTGTTGTTGCCGATATCTATGTCGATGCGAAACCAAACTCTTCTTTTAGCCTGATGCCCGATTATTCGAAGTATGGCGAGGTGCTGGAGTACATCCCCACAAAGACGCAGCAGCAGTTGCAGAAAATGAATGAGATTGCCGATCGCGCAGAGCAGGCCATCTTAAAGGCAAAACGCCTGGCTGATAAAGGAGCCGACCTGTTTGGGCTGGTGGGCAACCCGTCTACTGGTGGCGCTAAAGGTATACGTGAGCAATTTCTCGACTTCATTGAGGGGGTGTACTACGGCAAGCAGCTTATTTCCGTGGAGGTGGATTATCGCACCCATGAAAATATGGCGTTAAGCGGCCTGACCATAAGCACCGACAATCAGACGATGGAAACAAAGTTTGAGGCCAGTTTTACAAAAATCACCTTCACGCAACTGACTACCGCACCGATAGAGCAGCACTTCAAATCGCCATCGGTAGCCGCTAAATCAAAAACGGCGGGCGTTGCTAATAAGGGCGCGCAGACGCCCGCTGATAATTCAAAAAAAAGTAACGGGACCAGCCAGTCAAAATCAGTCATGACCTCGTTAAAAGGTGCGGCGAAATCTTTATTCTAATGAGAGCAACGTATGGATCCGATAACTAACATCACTGACGAACCTATCCAGCGGCATGTTCTGATTTTTGACCGTGGTGAGGCTGTGGTCACTATTCGATATCTGCCCACAGTAGAAATGTGGAAAATGCGCGTGGAGTACAACGGTGATTACATCGACGGCGTGAAACTGTCGTTGGCAACGCTGCATTTTCGTCACAAAAACTGGCCTTTCGATATTATGACCAAGGCGACGGACGGCAGCGGCATTGACCCGTATCGGGCTGATGACTTCGCCAGTGGGCGCATCGAATTGTATCTGGTCACGCCGGAAGAGATGATTGATATTCGCGGGGGAGACGTGCCGTGATGGATACTTTTTACCGTGACTATCGGCTGACGGTGGGGATCGGCAATCAAGCAGTGGTTATCGAGCCACCGATCACCGTGTCATTCAAGGCGCTGGAAACCGTGGACAAGAAGTCACTCGGCAAGCTGAGTGTGTCCATCAACGGGCTAAAGCCCTCCACGCGTCTGCAATTGCTCAAGTCCGAAGATGAAGAGAAGTATATCCCCGTTCGCCTCGAGGTTGGTTACGACGGCAAGCTGCGCCAGGTGTTTCAGGGTTCGGTTAAAAGCGGAGCAGTAAAGCGAGAGGGCGCTACCCATATAGTCAGCCTTGAATGCGAAGATGGCGGTCACGACTATATCAACGCCTTCACATCGCGCACGGTACGCGGGAAAGATCAGGTCGTCGATTCTGTCTTGCAGGATATGCCAAACACGAAAAAAGGCTCTGTGACGAAGCAACAAGCACTCATCAGGCCGAAGGTTCTGGTAGGTAGCTCCAGTAAAATTCTTACCGATACCCTTGCGCCCGACGAGTCATTTTTCATCAAAGATGAGCGCGTCCACATCCTCAAGGCTAATGAGGTTACATCGGGTAACATTCCAGTCGTGAATGCGCGTAGCGGTCTGCTAAATACGCCTCAGGCAACGAAGATTAGCGCACAGGATGACGGGGGGAAGAAAGCCAAGATGCCAACCAATGAGCCTGATACGGATCCGGCAGGCAAAAAAGATACTGACTCGAGTACCTTAGCCAAATCCTCGAAAGGGCAGATCGTATTCGATACGAAACTGAATCCTATGCTGGTGATCGGTGGGCTTTGCGCTGTTGAAAGCGTGACGAACCCCGCGTTAAACGGGGTTTATAAGATATACCAGATTGAAACCAGCGGGCAGAACAACGGGGCAGCCTGGTATCAGAAGGTGGTATGCCAGCCTGCCGGAAATTACTCAGTTGTTAACTGAAGATTTTACTTCTTGCGTTACGCTGGAATTGGTTTTTTCTGGTGGGTGACGATCTGAAAGCCAGCCAAGAGCAAAAATAATGACTGTGAGAATAAAAATTTTCTCGCCTATTGAAAACTTCACCTTACCACCTGCATTTTTAAATGCCGTTTTCTCCTCGGTTGATAGTTTTCTAAATTGCTTATGGGTTAATACCATGACCAATGGGCGAGGTGGTTGAATATCTTCCTGACCATCCTCTAACAACGTTGAGTCCGAAAAGAAACCAAGCCGCTCAGGTGCTTGTTCCTCTACGTTCTCAGCGTGTTTACCGGTGGAGTTCTTTTGACCCGAGAGCAAGTTTCCACTTGTGTAAGACAAACCGGTACCGGGAATGCCTGCGGTTGCCTTTACCCCTTTTTTACCAACGTTCAGGGTAGCACCAGCCTTACCAATTGATGCGCTAGTTATGCCGGTTTTACCTATGTTTATATGAATGCCAGGTGCAATTTTGATGCGCTGCCTGAATTTGAATCCCATGAGTGACTCTCCTTAGTTTTAAACGCTGGCGCAGGTTCGATCTCTACGGCGATTAGTATGAGTATTTATCTAATCATCCATTGGACTCACTCCGGCTGTTTTTATGGGCTTAATTTATGATCGAAGAACTTCACGACACTATCGGCCTGGGTGTTGAATTCGCTCTGGCCGATGTTCACACCATTGTTGTCGCAAAAATAACGTCTGTAAATGACAAAACAATCAGTTGCGTCCCCGTTATCAATCGGGTTGTGAAAGGAAGCAGCAAGCAACTCCCAGAGTTCATTGAAGTCCCCCCGGTAATTTTGCAAGGCGGTGATAGTTATATCGCCGAACCAATTGCGGCTGGTGAATATTGCCTCGTCCTTATCTCTGAGCGTTGTTATGACGCCTGGTATGCGGGTAGCGATTTTGTTTCACCACTTGAAATGCGTATGCACGATTATTCAGATGGCTTCGCTCTGTGTGGGGTTAACCCACAGGCTACCGCGATCAATATCCCTAAGAAGAACAGGATGATGAAGGGGGATTCTGACCACGAGGGTGATTTAAACCTCACAGGAAATATTACCCAAAAAGAGGGTAAGACGACTCTGGAAGAATGCGATGTTCTAAATGTACTCCAATATTCACAGGTAAAGACCGGCGGTAAGTCTGGGGTGTCTGGTTCATTTCGAAGCGATGACGGGAAAACAATCACAGTTACCAACGGTATTGTCACGGAGATCTCATGATTGTTTCAGCACTTGATAAAAATGACGACTGGGGATTTGGGCGCGGGAAGGCAAACTATATAACCGGCGGTGCTGCTATCGCGCAGAAAGCCAAATGCCGGATCCGCTCGTTCAAAAACGATAATCCTCTCAACATGGATGACAACATCGACTGGCTTTACCTGTTATCAGAGAAAAACACCGAGCAGGAGATTCTGCGGGAGATAGAGCGCGTGACGCTGGCGACGGATGGGGTTATGCGCATTACCGCCCTGGCGATGGAGGTCAATAAAGCTACCCGGTCACAAAAAATCGAACTCAGCATTGAGACCGTCTATGACGATCAGACGATCACCTTCCCAGTCAGCGGAGCGTTGAAGAATGGCACTACAGTTTAGCGACAACGGCCTTGAGACAAGCACTCTCCGGGAGTTATTTCAGGAACTGAGCGATGGCTATAAAGGGATTTATGGACAGGATATCGATTTAGACCAGGAGTCACCTGACGGTCAACGCGTGGCAATCGAAGCTCAGGCTCGGGCAGATATTGAAGCCGCGCTGCAATGGCTTTATTCCCAAATGGACCCTGATTTTAATACGGGTGATATGCAGCAGATTATTGCCAAACTTCACGGTCTTTTCATGCGCCCGGGTTCACGATCGCAACGTGACCTTAAAGTCACAACAGACAGGCCGGTACTTCTCTATAGCGGGTATAAAATAAGGGATCAGGCGAATCAGGTCTGGTTTATACGACAGGATGTAACCATTCCGGCAGGCGTCACAACTGCTACCTTTTTTGCTCAAAACTTTGGGAAGGTTACAGGACTGAGAACCGATACTTTCACTCAACTCACCCCAGAGCCAGGTGTTGTGAGCATTATCTCTGATTCAGAGGTTGTGGTCGGTCGGGATGAGGAAACGCCTGAAGAATTCAGGCAACGCCGGAACCGGTCACTTGAGAACCCTGCAACAGGTAGCACTGGTGCGGTTTTCGCTAAAGTTGCCCAACTGCCAGGCGTAATTGATCTAAATATCGGTGAGAACGATACGAAAATCGATGATCAAACAACGGGTATTCCTGCGAATTCTATATGGCTTGTCGTGGAAGGTGGTGCGATCTCAGAAATAGTGGAGGTCATGGTCAAACAAAAAGGCGGTGGTACGGGAACGAAAGGCAGCATAACCGGGCGCTACACCGAAACCCTGATTCGGCCTGACGGTACTTCATTTCTTATAGCCCATGAACTTCAGCTTGATCGGCCTATCTACAAGCCGCTTCATATCAGACTAACTGCTCGCCGGAAAATACAAAACGAACCTATAGATATCGATACTCTCAAAAAATCGCTTGTATCACGCACGATGCATATCGGTGAGTCTGTGGACGCCAACGAATTTTATGAGAATGGCTATGGTGTCGGACGGGTGAATTTCGTGCTGACTAATTTGCAAATTAGCAGCAATGGAGTCGATTACACCGATGCTGAGTTATCACCGGGCTTTCCGGGGAAGTTCACATTGAGTGTGGAAAATATAGACGTTAATGAGGTGCTCCAGTGAATGACGACATCATTAACCGCTATACGCTAATGCTGATTAAGCAGTACTGGGAAAAGAAAAAGGCAAGGTCAGAGATACAGGCCATGCTCCGGCACTGGCAAATCATCGCCGATTTTATTCGTAACCCAGATAACTTTGATCTCGATCGGGTTACCGGATACAGGCTCGATGTGATTGGCCGGATAGTTGGACTTCCCCGCAGCGTGCCTGCTGTTATTGCCCGTGTATTTTTCGGGTTTGACGGGCATCTGAATACCGAAGGCTTCGACAGTAAATCTAATGCGACGTATGTCGGAGCGCCTTTCTATAGCAAGTTTTCCCCGGCATATGGTGACTACCAGCTGGCTGACAATGAGTATCGCAGGTTTCTCCGAGTCAAAATAGCGCGAAACGCCGCAGGTGCAACGATAGCGTCAGATGATCGGGTCAGCTTGCAGGATGTGATACAGACGGCATTCAACGGCGAAGCTTACGTGACCGACAGAAAAGACATGACGCTTGCGCTGAACGTTTCGCCGCGGGTATCAGTTGAAGAGTTACGCTTGATTGTGAAGCTTGGCCTGCTGCCAAAACCTGCAGGCGTTAGATACGATTATTTTTATCAGGTGACACCTGGTCTGACATTCGGTTTCTCGCGAAACCCTTCGTCCAGAGGCTTCGCCAGCAAATTCAATACCGCCTACCAGGGCGGTTTTTTTTCGAGGAAAATACATGTCTAAGATTGCACGATACCAGGGAAATGTTCGGGCTTTTGCCTCTGATGCACAGGGACTGGAAAGAACCGTGTTTGGTGGAACAAATCAGGCAGATGATCTGACCTCGCAGATCACGGCATCTTTCCTGCGCGGATGGGGCATTGTTGGCGCTTCCGAGCACCCCTCGCTTGAGGACTTCAATGCGGCAATGTACGCAATGAGCCAGTTCATTGCATATCAGCATCAAATTGGTGTTCCAGAATGGCATTCAGAGCAGGAATACCATATCGGTTCGATCTGCACACATGATGGTGAGTCTTATCAGTCCTTACAAAATGCAAATGTTGGTAGCCAGCCGCCATCTGCGAAATGGACTCCTGTCTTAACTTCAAAAAACGGTCTCTCAAACCTTGGTCTGCGAGAAAGCGTTTCTGAATCTGGTTTTTTCCAGTTAGGGGATTTCCAGTTTGTATGGGGGCGCGGTTCAACGGGCAGCAACGGTATAGGCAATGTTCAGTTTCCACATGCTTTTGTTGGCACACCATATCTGGTTGCACCGTCAGATATTTCTTCAGGTCCTGAAGGGGTGAATGCTGTCGGGTGGGATTTATCAAATAGCACGGCAGCGGGGGCCAGGATTCTTTCTGCAGATTCTAAATCTTCGGGTATCGCCACCACTTTTTCTTATATCGCAATCGGTAAGGGGGTTTTATGAAGTATTGCGCGTTGAATAACGGATTTTATGGCGACAACACTCCCGATGACAAAATACCGGGGAGTTTTGTGCATATCAGCGACGCCGAAGGCCAGCGAATTTTAGACAGCCAAA
>NZ_SZXC01000002.1:0-49376 GCF_005281055.1 Citrobacter sp. wls711
GCAGGGGGTCGCGGGTTCGAGTCCCGTCCATTCCGCCACTATTCAGAAAGCCTGAATCAGCAATGATTCAGGCTTTCGTCGTTTTAGCACGCCAAAAAAATAACCCGCTCGCTACCAAGGGTAACGAGCTGTCAGCATTACTCGCCCAGCGTCTGTGCAATATCTTTTTGCACCAGCTTACGCTGCTCTGGTGTGAGGACTTTGCTCAGGTCAAAGTAGTATTTCACGCGGTAGTAACGTGCCTGCTGTTCGATGTTGCTGAACGCGGCAAGCTGTTTCTTAACAGCGGCATCATCCCATTTTCCGGACTTGATCACGTCAATCAGCACGCCGTCTTTAACGTCGTTCACCGAAATCTGGCTGACATTGGTTTCCAGTTGTTGGTGCAGCTTTTTAATCTGCGCCACCTGGTCATTGCTCAGTTTTAGGTGCTGTACCACTGGATCCTGGGCCGGAGCCGGAACGTTGGATACGTTTGCTGCAAGTGTGCTAAAGGAGGCGCCCGCCAGGGTAGCAGCCAGCAACGTCATGCGTACGAATTTCTTCATTTTGATATCCTGATAAGGGAATTTACGTGTGAGTATCCTTGTCAGAATACGTTGCCTGAAGCATGTCGCCACGCGAATTTGTTTTGCGGTGCGTTACGGAGTGAAACAATCCCGCCACGGGGAAACCATTCCGTAACGGGCGAGAAGAGATATCTCTATAGCGTAAACGGGTCGGCATCCTGCCAGGCTGGAAACTTCTCGCGATACTCCCGCAATGCTGTAAGCGACAGCTCAGCATCAATCCGCGTGGCCTGGTGCGCCTCGGCGGTGGCAATAATTTCCCCTTGCGGGTTAATTACCCGGCTGTCCCCGCGATAATGATGGCCATTGCCATCGCTACCAACCCGGTTACATCCTGCTACATAAGCCTGGTTCTCAATTGCCCGGGCGACCAGCAGTGCCTGCCAGTGCAGTGAGCGTGGTGCAGGCCAGTTTGCGACATATAATGCCAGGTCATAATCCTCGCGATTGCGTGACCATACCGGAAACCGCAGGTCATAACAGACCAGCGGTAAAATACGCCAGCCGCGCCATTGAACAATGACGCGTTCTTCTCCAGCCTGATAATACTGGTGCTCGTTCGCCATGCGGAACAGGTGGCGTTTATCATAAAAATGAACGCATCCTTCGGGGTCTACCAGTAAAAAACGATTTACCGGGCCACGTTCTGACTGTAACGCAGCGCTGCCGGCGATTAGCGCATTTGTCTGCTGCGCTTTGGCGTGCATCCAGCGAACAACCTCTTCCTGCGTAAGCGACGAGCTGGCCGCTTCCATCGCAAAGCCGCTGGTAAACATCTCGGGCAATACAATGACGTCTCGTCCGGTGATGGTTTCAAGCTGTCGGTCGAAATGGCGCAGGTTAGCCGGGCCATCCATCCAGATCAGTGGTTGTTGCAGTAGGGTAATTTTCAAACCAGGCACGATCGAGGCTCCTCGTTGAACAGCATTTTGACACTGTAGCATGAGCATTACCGAAAATGTGGCAATAAAAAGCCCCGCGTTAAGCGGGGCTGGAAGTCGTGCGCGATCGCTATGCCGCTTCGACTTTACGCACTTTCTCTGGCAACTTTACCGGCTGGGTCGCCAGCTCCTCAGGGGCAAAATCATCCACGTTGATGCTGCGCAGACGGCTCTCTTCCGCTTTCACCAGAATCGCGGCTTCGTCTTTATCAATCAACCCTTTTGCCAGCGCGTTACGCGCCAGTTCATCCAGGCGGGTAAACGGCAGGTTTTTACCCAGCTCTTTGCAGATACGCTGGTGGATAGGGTCGGCGGCAATCACGTCCAGCAACGCTTCTTCCAACAAGCCGACCGGATTGTATTGGCTTGGCGTCAGGTACTGACCGCGACCGATGCGTGAACGGGTTGCGCTCGGTACCTGCAAAATCTTCGCAACTTTATGATCCAGTTTGTCAGAAGGCGCATGGTAGTGGCGACCAGTCGGGAAGATAACCACATTCAGCAGCCCGGCAACGAAACGATTCGGGAAGTTTTGCAGCAGATCGTCCATCGCCTGTTCCGCTTTATACAACGCATCCTGTACGCCCCAGTGAACCAGCGGCAGGTCGGCTTCATGGCGGCCTTCGTCGTCATAACGCTTCAGCACGGCGGAAGCCAGATACAGCTGACTTAACACATCGCCCAGACGCGCGGAGATACGCTCGCGACGCTTCAGACTACCGCCCAGCACGGCCATGGAGACATCTGAGAGTAATGCCAGGTTGGCGCTCAGACGGTTCAGGTGCTGGTAGTAACGTTTGGTGGCATCACCGGTTGGCGTGCTGCTGGTAAGCCCGCGCGTCAGACCGAGCCAGAAACTGCGTACCTTATTGCTGCCGACGTGACCAATGTGCTTAAACAGCAGCTTATCGAACGCATTCACATCGTTGTTCTGCGCCGCCGCCATCTCTTCCAGCACGTACGGATGGCAACGAATTGCCCCCTGGCCGAAGATCATCATGCTACGGGTCAGAATATTGGCACCTTCAACGGTGATGGCGATCGGGGCGCCCTGGTAAGCACGCGCCAGGAAGTTGCTTTCGCCCAGCATAATGCCTTTACCGCCAGTGATATCCATCGCATCGATGATTGACTGCTGCCCGCGGTGGGTACAGTGATATTTCACGATGGCGGAAAGTACCGCTGGTTTTTCGCCGAGCATAATACCGTAGGTAATCAGCGACGCCGCGGCGTCCATCACGTAGGCGTTACCGGCAATACGCGCCAGCGGTTCTTCAATACCTTCCATCTTGCCGATAGAGATTTTGAACTGGCGACGAATATGCGCATAGGCACCTGTTGCCATGGCAACCGATTTCACGCCACCTGTCGAGTTAGATGGCAGCGTAATGCCGCGCCCCACAGACAGACATTCCACCAGCATACGCCAGCCCTGACCGGCCATCTTCGGGCCACCGATAATGTAATCAATCGGTACAAAAACATCTTTACCCAGCGTCGGACCGTTCTGGAACGGGACGTTCAGCGGGAAGTGGCGACGACCAATTTCTACACCCGGTGTTGAGGTGGGGATCAGCGCGCAGGTAATGCCCAGATCTTCTTCACCGCCCAGCAGTTTTTCCGGGTCGGAGAGTTTAAACGCCAGGCCTAGCACGGTGGCGATAGGGGCCAGCGTGATATAGCGTTTGTTCCAGGTCAGGCGCATACCCAGCACCTGCTGACCCTGCCATTCACCCATGCAAACTACGCCGGTATCCGGAATCGCCCCTGCGTCGGAACCCGCTTCCGGGCTGGTCAGCGCAAAGCAAGGGATTTCCTGACCACGCGCCAGACGCGGCAAATAATGGTTTTTCTGTTCTTCGGTGCCGTAATGTTGCAGCAGTTCGCCCGGGCCTAATGAGTTAGGTACGCCAACGGTGATCGCCAGGATCCCGGAGACGCCGGAGAGTTTTTGCAGTACGCGAGCCTGTGCATAAGCAGAGAATTCCAGACCGCCGTACTCTTTCTTGATGATCATCGCGAAGAAGCGGTGCTCTTTCAGATACGCCCACAGTTCTGGCGGCAGATCCGCTAATTCATGGGTGATCTGGAAGTCGTTTGCCATGCGGCACGCTTCTTCGACCGGACCGTCAATAAAGGCCTGCTCTTCTGCCGTCAGGCGTGGCTGCGGATAGCTGTGCAATTTCTTCCAGTCCGGTTTGCCCTGGAACAGATCGCCTTCCCACCAGGTGGTACCGGCATCAATCGCTTCTTTCTCAGTGCGCGACATCGGCGGCATAACCTTGCGGAAGCCGCGGAACACTGGCGCAGAGATCATGGATTTACGCATCGGCGTAACGTTAAACGGCACCAGAATAATGGCCAGAGGAACCAGCAGCCAGACCGACCACAGGCCAGCTACGCCGAGCGCAGCCGTCCATGCGAGCAAAATTACGCTGCTGAGAAACAAGCTCACGCGGTGATAAAATAATACGCCGAGCAGAACAATCGTTGCGAGAATACTCAAAATCATCATATCGAAAAGCTCCCTTGCTTGTAGGAGGTCTGACCACTTGTGATGATATGGTTGTAGTGGATGTAAATTCTTTTATCAATGTGTTTACAAAATAATTACAACAAAGCTCACATTGTTGTTGTTTTCACCGGCACAAAAAATCAAAAGCCACAGCCATTCCTGTGGCTTATGCTTCTCGCCTGTAGTGCTATCCGGTACACTGCATCTTGTCATTTACATTCATACTGAAGGATATCCTCATGTACCAGGATCTTATTCGTAACGAACTGAGCGAAGCGGCGGAAACGCTGGCTAATTTTTTAAAAGATGACGCCAATATTCACGCTATTCAGCGCGCGGCGGTCCTGCTGGCAGACAGTTTTAAAGCGGGTGGCAAGGTACTTTCCTGCGGTAACGGCGGCTCCCATTGCGACGCAATGCACTTTGCTGAAGAGCTGACCGGGCGCTACCGTGAAAACCGTCCGGGCTATCCGGCGATCGCTATCTCTGATGTCAGCCATATCTCCTGCGTCAGCAATGATTTCGGTTACGATTATATTTTCTCTCGCTATGTTGAAGCGGTAGGGCGTGAAGGGGATGTCCTGTTAGGCATTTCGACCTCCGGTAACTCGGCAAACGTGATTAAAGCCATTGCCGCTGCGCGTGAGAAAGGAATGAAAGTCATCACCCTGACCGGGAAAGATGGCGGTAAAATGGCCGGCAGCGCCGACATTGAAATTCGCGTCCCGCACTTTGGCTATGCTGACCGTATTCAGGAAATTCACATTAAAGTGATTCATATTCTGATTCAGCTGATTGAAAAAGAGATGGTTAAATAAGCCGATAATTTTTGCCGGTCTTATCGGGCCAGGAACTTGTAGGCCCGATAAGCGAAGCGCCATCGGGCATTGTGCCGGATGGCGACGCAAGCGTCTTATCCGGCCTACGAGCAGTGCTTTGCTAGTCTTATCAGGCAATTAACCGTTTTAAGGTAGGTGATATATGTGCGAACTGCTCGGGATGAGCGCCAACGTGCCAACCGATATTTGCTTTAGCTTCACCGGGCTGGTTCAGCGCGGGGGAGGTACCGGGCCGCACAAAGACGGCTGGGGGATTACGTTTTATGAAGGTAAGGGTTGCCGTACATTTAAAGATCCGCAACCCAGCTTTAACTCGCCTATCGCCAAACTGGTACAAGACTATCCCATCAAATCCTGTTCCGTGATTGCTCATATTCGTCAGGCGAATCGGGGAGAAGTGGCGCTGGAAAATACCCATCCGTTCACGCGTGAACTGTGGGGGCGCAACTGGACCTATGCCCATAACGGGCAGCTAAGCGGTTATAAATCGCTGGAAACCGGTAATTTCCGTCCGGTCGGAGAAACCGACAGCGAAAAAGCATTCTGCTGGCTGCTACATAAGCTGGTTGAACGTTATCCGCGTACGCCGGGCAACATGACAGCGGTGTTTAAATATATTGCCGTCCTGGCCGGGGAACTGCGTGAGAAGGGCATCTTCAACATGTTGTTGTCTGACGGGCGCTACGTGATGGCGTTCTGTTCGACCAATCTGTTCTGGATCACCCGCCGCGCACCCTTCGGCGTGGCGACGTTATTGGATCAGGATGTAGAAATCGACTTTAGCTCCGAGACCACACCCAATGATGTGGTCACCGTGATCGCGACGCAGCCGCTGACGGGCAATGAAACCTGGCAAAAGATTATGCCAGGTGAATGGGCGCTATTTTGTCTCGGGGAGCGTGTAGTTTGACGCCAGCTGTGGCTGTATCACTTCATGACTCAACGGTTTGCTAACGACGTAACGACCATCGACCACGGAAACAGTCGGTGGCTTACGCGTCTGTTCAAAATAGTCGTATCCCGGTTTTAGCTGTGACCAGAACTCTTTGTAATACGAGTTCTGGTGGCGCTTCATGTTGGTATCGGTCATGCGGAACGGATAAATGCTGACCTGCACGCTGGACTGGCCAAATACTAACGCCCCAGTGACAAACTGGAAAATCTCATCAATGCCGTTGTCGGTCATGGCATAGCAGCCGACAGAAACGCAGGCGCCGTGGATCATCAGGTATTTACCTTCGTACCCGTGCGCGCGGTCATAGGCGTTGGGAAAGCCAATATTAATCGCTTTATAGAAGCGGCTATCCGGTTTGAGCTGACCGCGTTGTACGCTGTAAAACCCTTCCGGGCTTTTAAAATCGCCCTGACGTTGCTTGGGTCCTAACCCGCCGGAATAGTTACAGATCTTGTAGCTGTCGAGCAATTGATACTGTTCGCCCATCTTGACGTACAGATCCAGCGTGCGTTCTTCTTTAAAGATCTGAATATAGACAGGAGATCCCATCAATTGCTGCTTATATTCTTTGCTGACAGGTGCAGTTGGACTGCTACTGCTCAGCAAACCGGCAAATGAAACGCACGGTAATAAAAGCATCGCAAGAAAAAATGCGATTTTACGCATACTGCTTATTCCTTGATAAAACGGTTACACACGCCAGGACGGCAAATAGAGTCGCCAAATCGGATAAATCTGGATTTGGAGCGCTCACATTAGCACCAAGAAAGTTTTTCGCAAGTCTCTCGTGCTGCGTTTACACTTTAGTTTCTCTTTATACGCAAAATTGGACTTAAAGGCAGTCAGACAGCGGCGTAATTTGTCGCTGCTATCCGTCCATTGCATAAGATTAATACTGACTTTCTAATCTATTGAATTTAAAAAATTAATCTATTAATAATCAAATATTAAAAAAGATATCCCGCCAATAGCAGTACACTGCGCCGAACGTGTTTGACCAGGTATTCTTTTTTCATGTCTTTTGCCACTGCACCCCGACGCCTTTTGCCGGGCCTGCTGTCTTTGTGTGTCGTGTTGTCATTACCGTGTATCGCCAAAGTTCAGCCTGTCTTATCAAATACCCCCTTAAACTATGCGGCGCAGTTGCGTATGCGTAATCGTGCCCGGTTACTAAAGCAGTATCATGTGCAGGTAAAAAAGCAGGCCAGCTACGTGGTAGAAGGTAATGCGGAAAGTAAAAAGGCACTGCGCCAGCAGAATCGCGTGCAGATTAAACAGCACCCGGAGTGGTTCCCAGGTCCGCTTAAAGCCAGCGATCATCGCTGGCAGGAACTCGCCGAAAATCCTCATTTTCTCAGTAGCGATCACCTGCACAACATCACCGAAGTGGCGATTCATCGCCTTGAGCAACAGTTAGGTAAACCGTATCTGTGGGGGGGAACCCGTCCGGATGAAGGCTTTGACTGCAGCGGGCTCGTTTTCTATGCCTACAATAAAATTCTGGCGGCGAAACTGCCCCGTACTGCCAATGAAATGTATCACTATCGGCGGGCGACAATTGTCTCTAATCGCGATTTACGTCGTGGTGATTTACTGTTTTTCCATATTCACAGCCGGGATATTGCCGATCATATGGGCGTCTATTTGGGGCAGGGGCAATTTATTGAGTCGCCACGTACCGGCGAAACGATCCGGGTCAGCACCTTGTCCGAACCTTTCTGGCAGGATCATTATCTCGGTGCCCGACGAATTCTGACGGAAAATACAATTCTGTAATAGTCAGGCGGTACTTTCAGCACCGCCTCATCACGCGTTAGCTCAACGCGCCCATAATTTTTAATTCCAGCTCATCCGGCACTTCATTATAAGACAGCACCTGTAGCCCCGGCGCGAACAGACGAGCATAGCGAGCGAGCAGCGGACGTAACTGTGGAGCGACCAACAATATCGGTTCTTTCCCCGCGGCTTTCATTTGTTCTTTTATCTGCGGCACATTGCTCTGGAACTGATTAAGCATATTCGGATCGACCGGTACGCTGTCGAGCATCACTTTGCCACTTTGCTGTGCCTGATTAACCACGTTTGCCAGTAAATTCTCCAGTTCACTATTGAGCGTGTAGACCGCCAGCTCATCTTTGCGTACAAACGGGTGAGTAATACTGCGACGCAGCGCAAGACGGACATCTGCCGTCAGCAGAATGGGATCTTTGGTGGTCGCGCTGCTGGCAACCAGCACGGTGGCAATGGTAACGATATCGCGTAATGAAACGCCTTCGATAAGCAGCGTCCGGTAAACCTTCAATAACTGGCTGTAATTCAGCGCCGCACTGAGATCTTCCGCCAGACGCGGTGCCATGGACGACAGGCGGTTATGTAACTGCGTAATATCATCGTAATTAAACAGATCGGGAATATAGCGACGAATAATCTTATTCACGTGCGTGGCAATGACGCTGGCGTTGTCAATCACCTGATACCCCATATTTAACGCCTTGGCTTTTTGCGCCGGCACAATCCAGGTAACGGGCATCCCGTAGGCCGGGTCGTTCCCTAATACGCCATCTATTTCGCCGTAAGTTTCGCTGGAGGGTAGCGCCATCAGCTTATCTGAGGGGATATCCGCCTCATCCGCTTTAATCCCATTGATGAAAATGGCGTACTGCGTGGGTTTCAGTCTGAAGTTTTCGCGGATACGAATTTCAGGCAGCAACACGCCGTTGCCGTCAGAAATCACCTGCCGCACGCCACGAATACGCTGGGTCAGCGGATTACCTTTCGATTTATCGACCAGCGCCACCCGCTTATAGCCCAGACTCAGGCTAATGGGCTCAATTAACGGAATGGTTTCCCAACTGACCTGCTGCTCGGTGGTTTCGGTGATGGTTTTGGTCAGCGTTTCGAGATTTTTCTCTTCAGTCTCGGCGACTTTCGGACGCTTGCTCATGCGCCAGGCGGTGAACCCTAACAGCGCCGTAAATGCCAGGAAAGGGAAATGTGGCATGCCCGGCACAACGGCCAGCATGAACATAATGCTGGTGGCGGTATAGAGCACCGAAGGGCTGGCCAGCAGCTGGCTACGTACGTCGGTAGCAATATCGCCGCTGTCGCTGACGCGCGTGACGATAATCGCCGCCGCCGTCGACAGCAGCAAAGACGGGATTTGCGCGACCAGGCCGTCACCGATGGTCATCAGCATGTATTGCTGGAACGCGGCCTCAGCGCTTAAATCGTATTTAAAGATCCCAATACAGACGCCGCCGATCAGGTTGATGGCCAGGATCATCATCCCGGCGATGGCGTCCCCACGCACGAACTTTGAAGCACCATCCATCGCACCGTAGAAATCTGCCTCACCTGCCACGTCTTTGCGTCGTGTTTGCGCCTGCGCCTGGTTGATCAACCCGGCATTCAGATCGGCATCAATCGCCATCTGTTTACCGGGCATCGCGTCCAGCGTAAAGCGGGAGGACACCTCGGAGATACGTTCAGCACCTTTATTGACCACGATAAAGTTGATTGTCAACAACGTCAGTAAATCCGATCGTGAAAATATCGTTGCGGCGCTGCACGGCCAGTCCATCTTCAACGGGGGAGGGCTTACGCCATTAAACAAAATAGGCAAAAAGCCGATTACGCCGAGCGTGAGCAATAAAAATGTTGCCCGCAATACGCTGGATAAAAAATCGACGCCACAGGAAACGGCGCAGCTGACGGAAGAGACAGCCAAAAAGGTCATGGATGTGAATGAAAAGACCGCGCTGCTGAAGAAGAGATCCGCCACTGAGCTCGGGGAGCTGGTGACTGATATCAACACCATCGCTCACAATGCGCATATGGAAACTAACCTGGAGATGGAGATCGTCCCCCAGGGGTTACGCGTGCTGGAAGAAGCGGGGATGCCTCAGGATAAAGTCATGCAGGTCAGCGCCATGGCAGACCAGATGCTGCTGGATGCGAATAATCCAGAGAGCGCGGGCAATCGCCGCATCGAGATCATGGTGTTGACGCAAAGTGCCTCCGACACGCTGTATCAATACTTTGGTCAGCACGGCGAGAAGGTTGTGCAGCCGTTGGTGGATAAGCTGGATAAACAAAAGTAGGTGACTTCTTTACGTCACCCCCCCGTTGTTGTGCCTCATTAATTCTGTTCTCTCGCCCCGCGCAACGTGGGGATTGGGAGGCGTGTTCAATGTCTACCTGTTCGGACTTCTCACACTATAAAGAATACTGTATATTTAAACAGTTTTGTGGGAGGGGTGATGCGTAAAATCATACATGTCGATATGGACTGCTTTTTCGCGGCGGTGGAAATGCGTGATAACCCCGCGCTGCGTGATATCCCGATCGCTATCGGTGGCAGCCGTGAACGCCGGGGGGTGATCAGCACCGCCAATTACCCGGCGCGGAAATTTGGCGTACGCAGCGCGATGCCCACGGGGATGGCGTTAAAACTGTGCCCGCATCTCACCTTATTACCCGGTCGTTATGAGGCGTATAAAGAAGCGTCTCGCCAGATTCAGGCGATCTTCGCACGCTACACCTCGCTTATCGAACCCCTTTCGCTGGATGAAGCCTATCTGGACGTCACTGACAGCACGCACTGTCACGGATCGGCCACACTGATTGCCCAGCAAATTCGCCAGACGATTTTTGACGAGCTACAGCTCACCGCCTCCGTGGGGATTGCACCGGTCAAGTTTCTGGCCAAGATCGCCTCCGATCTCAATAAGCCCAACGGGCAATATGTGATCACACCGGATGATGTGCCGGAATTTATCAGAACGCTCCCGCTGGGGAAAATCCCCGGCGTCGGCAAAGTTTCCGCCGCCAGGCTGGAATCCATGGGATTACGTACCTGTGAAGATGTACAACAGTGCGACCTGGCGATATTGCTTAAGCGTTTTGGTAAATTTGGTCGCGTGCTGTGGGAGCGCAGCCAGGGCATTGACGAGCGGGATGTGAATAACGACAGAATGCGCAAATCCGTCGGTGTTGAACGCACGCTGGCAGAGGATATTCATGAGTGGTCAGAATGTGAGGCGATTATCGAGCGGCTTTATCCGGAGCTGGAGCGGCGTCTGGCAAAGGTAAAACCGGATTTATGTATTGCTCGCCAGGGCATTAAATTAAAGTTTAATGACTTTCAGCAGACCACTCAGGAGCACGTCTGGCCGCGCTTAAGTAAAGATGATTTGATTACCACGGCGCGCAAAACCTGGGATGAGCGTCGGGGAGGACGTGGGGTCAGGCTGGTAGGATTACACGTCACGCTGCTGGATCCACAGCTGGAAAGGCAACTACTGCTGGGAATTTGACTCTGATGTATTGCCGGATGGCGGCGTAAACGCCTTATCCGGCCTACAAATCAGCGTGCAGGCCGGATAAGCAGCAGCGCCATCCGGCATTTATTGCAGGGACTTACTTCGCCGGAATAGACTTCAGCAGTTCAGTCAGCAGCGTCCAGTAATGGCCAACGCTTTCGATATGAACCTGCTCATCCGGGGAGTGCGGACCCGTGATGGTTGGCCCGATGGAAACCATGTCCATTTCCGGATACGGCTTCTTAAACAGACCACATTCCAGACCCGCGTGGATAATCTGGATGTTTGGCGTCTTGTTGAACAGACGCTGATAGGTTTCGCGCACCAGATGCATGACCGGCGAGTTCGCGTCCGGCTGCCAGCCAGGATACGCGCCTTTGGCTTCGGTCTTCGCGCCAGCCAGCTTGCCCAGAGAATCCAGCATGCTCACCACATAGTCTTTACCGCTGTCGATCAGCGAGCGAACCAGGCAGTGAATCTGCACGTTGTCGTCAGTCATGGTGACAACACCGACGTTCAGGGAGGTTTCCACCACGCCTTTTGCCACGTCTGAATTACGGATCACGCCGTTTGGTGTCGCGTTCAGCAGACGAACAAAGGTATCGCGGGACTGAGCGGTCAGTGCGGCTTTGTCGTTAGAGACGGTATCCAGCAGCAGTGCCAGATTTTTCTCTTTTGCTGCCAGCTCGTTTTTCAGGATTTCCTGATAAGTGCTGACCAGCGCTTTTAACGCATCGACGTTGTCTGCGGCAACAGCAAGGGTAGCAAAGGCTTCACGTGGGATCGCGTTACGCAGCGTACCACCGTTGAAATCAACCAGACGCAGATCCAGTTCTTCAGCGTGGCCAGCCAGGAAGCGTACCAGCAGCTTGTTGGCATTACCGAGGCCAACATGGATTTCGCCGCCGGAGTGACCGCCTTTCAGGCCTTTCAGCGTCAGCTTAAAGGTCTGGAAACCTGCAGGAATGGCTTCACGGGACAGCGGCAGATTGGCGGTGAAGTCGATCCCCCCCGCGCAACCCATGTAGATCTCACCTTCTTCTTCGGAGTCGGTGTTGATCAGAATATCTGCCTGCAGCCAGTTAGCCTGCAGACCAAACGCACCGTCCATGCCCGCTTCTTCGGTCATGGTCAGCAGAACTTCCAGCGGGCCGTGAACCACGCTGTCATCGGCCAGAACGGCCAGCGCAGAGGCCATACCGATACCGTTATCCGCACCCAGCGTGGTGCCACGGGCTTTCACCCATTCGCCATCAATATAAGGCTGGATCGGATCTTTGGTGAAGTCGTGAACGGTATCGTTGTTTTTTTGCGGCACCATATCCAGGTGCGCCTGCAGAACAACCGGCTTGCGGTTTTCCATTCCTGCGGTAGCGGGTTTGCGAATCAGGATATTACCTACCTGATCGCGCTCGACGTGGAAACCTTTCTCTTGGGCCCAACTCAGAATATGTTCAGCGAGTTGCTCTTCATGGTAGGACGGATGAGGAATAGAACAGATTTTGGCAAAAATATCCCACAGCGGCTGCGGGGATAATTGAGACAGTTCAGACACGTTGAGTCTCCTTGGCGATGCCCTGCAAAATTGACTTACAGGCCACGGGGTTAGCAGAATTAAAAACACCACAAGTCAGGCTTGCGCGATGCAATTGAGAATACCACTTTCTCTGCTCACGGCTAGCAAAAAGCATGCAAAAAGAGGCCTGGATTTCGCTTAACACTGGTTTTTAGCACGTCAGATCTCTATAATCTCGCGCAACCTATTTCCCCCTCGAACACTTTTTAAGCCGTAGATAAACAGGCTGGGACAACTTCACATGAGCGAAAAATACGTCGTCACCTGGGACATGTTGCAGATCCATGCACGTAAACTGGCAAGCCGCTTGATGCCTTCTGAACAATGGAAAGGCATTATTGCCGTTAGCCGTGGTGGTCTGGTGCCAGGCGCGCTGCTGGCGCGTGAATTGGGTATTCGTCATGTCGATACCGTATGCATCTCCAGCTACGATCACGACAATCAGCGCGAACTGAAAGTGCTGAAGCGTGCTGAAGGTGACGGTGAAGGTTTCATCGTAATCGATGACCTGGTTGACACCGGGGGTACCGCGGTTGCGATTCGCGAAATGTACCCTAAAGCGCATTTCGTCACCATCTTCGCTAAACCGGCAGGCCGTCCGCTGGTGAATGATTATGTTGTTGATATCCCTCAGGATACCTGGATCGAGCAGCCGTGGGATATGGGCGTCGTGTTCATCCCGCCGATTTCAGGCCGCTAATCTAAATCGTTTTCAACGCCTGGCTATGCCGGGCGTTGTTCTTTTTGTGCCGTGTCAGGTTACACTATGCCTTAGTGAGTACTCATGGAGGCCGTAATTATGTCACAGGCTAACCTCAGCGAAGTCCTGTTTAAACCCCGCTTCAAACACCCTGAAACGTCAACGCTGGTTCGTCGATTTAATCACGGCGCGCAGCCGTCTGTGCAATCTGCCCTGGATGGCACAACCATCCCGCACTGGTACCGCATGGTGAATCGCCTGATGTGGATCTGGCGCGGCGTCGATCCGCGCGAAATCCTTGAGGTGCAGGCGCGTATCGTCATGAGCGAAGCAGAGCGCACGGATAAAGAGCTCTATGACACGGTCATTGGCTATCGTGGCGGGAACTGGATCTACGAGTGGGCGAAGCAGGCAATGGACTGGCAGCAGAAGGCCATGGCAGAACAGGACCCGCAAATTAGCGGACGCCACTGGCTGCACGCCTCTACGCTGTACAACATTGCGGCGTATCCGCATCTGAAAGGCGACGAGCTGGCTGAACAGGCGCAGGCTCTGGCGAATCGCGCGTATGAAGAGGCGGCTCAGCGCTTGCCCGGTAAGCTGCGCGAACTGGAATTCACGGTTCCCGGCGGTGCGCCGATCACCGGTTTTTTGCATATGCCAAAAGGTGATGGCCCGTTCCCGACGGTGCTGATGTGCGGGGGGCTGGATTCCATGCAAACGGATTACTACACCCTGTATGAACGCTATTTTGCCCCGCGTGGTATTGCCATGCTGACGCTGGACATGCCCTCGGTCGGGTTTTCGTCGAAATGGAAACTGACCCAGGATTCCAGCCTGCTGCATCAGCACGTATTAAAAGCACTGCCCAACATTCCCTGGGTCGATCACACCCGCGTCGCGGCATTTGGTTTTCGCTTTGGCGCCAACGTGGCGGTACGGTTGGCGTATCTCGAATCTTCGCGCCTGAAAGCGGTGGCGTGTCTGGGGCCGGTAGTGCATGCGCTGCTCAGCGACCCGCAGCGGCAGGCAAGCGTCCCGGAAATGTATCTTGATGTACTGGCCAGCCGTCTGGGTATGCACGACGCCTCCGATGACGCGCTGCGTGTCGAACTCAATCGCTATTCATTAAAGGTACAAGGCCTGTTGGGCCGACGTTGTCCAACGCCGATGCTGTCGGGCTTCTGGAAAAACGATCCGTTTAGTCCGGAAGAGGAGTCTCGCTTAATCACATCGTCATCTTCTGACGGTAAGCTGATGGAGATTCCGTTCAACCCGGTGTATCGCAATTTTGATAAAGCGCTGCAAGAAATAACCGGATGGATCAATCATAGATTGTGTTAATAGATTGCTAAATTTTATTGATTTGGTAAAACAGTTGCTTCACCTAAGGAGATCGCAATGACGTTACCGAGTGGACACCCGAAAAGCAGATTGATCAAGAAATTCACCGCGCTTGGCCCCTACATCCGGGAAGGGCAGTGCGAAGATAATCGATTTTTTTTCGATTGTCTGGCTGTTTGCGTCAACGTGAAACCCGCGCCGGAGAAGCGTGAATTCTGGGGCTGGTGGATGGAGTTAGAAGCACAGGAAAAACGCTTCACGTACAGCTACCAGTTTGGTTTGTTTGATCAAGACGGCAACTGGACTGCCGTGCCCATCAAAGAGACTGAAGTGGTAGATCGACTGGAGTACACCTTACGTGAGTTCCATGAAAAATTGCGTGGGTTGCTAACGTCGCTGAATCTGGCGCTGGAACCTGCGGACGACTTTAAAGATCAGCCGGTTAAATTAACGGCATAGTGAACAGCAAAATGCCGGATGGCGGCGCAACCCCATCCGGCATTTTTTATGTTAGATCAGAACTGGTAGGTCATCCCCACTGCGACGATATCATCATTGTTGATGGCCAGCTTATTATCGCTATCCAACTGGTTGATTTTATAATCAACAAATGCCGACATATTCTTGTTGAAATAATAGGTCGCGCCAACGTCGATATAATTCACCAGATCTTCATTGCCGATACCTTCAATATCTTTGCCTTTCGACAGCACATATCCCAGGGACGGACGCAGACCAAAATCAAACTGGTACTGAACCACTGCTTCGACGTTCTGTGTTTTATTGGCGAAACCACCGGATATAGGCGTCATTTTGCGCGTTTCAGAGTACATCGTGGCAATATAAATATCGTTAGCATCGTATTTTAAACCGGTTGCCCAGGCTTCGGCTTTGTCGCCCGCGCCACGGTTTTGCAGATTCTGCTGATTGGTACGATCGGAATTGGTATAGGCGCCGCTGATGGCGAAATCGCTGCCGCCAAAGTCATAGGTCACCGACGTACCAAAACCGTCGCCATTCTGTTTTTTCACATCACGGTCTTCGTTTTTACCCTGGTATTGCAAGGTGAGATCCAGGCCATCAACGACGCCGAAGAAGTCGGTGTTACGGTACGTCGCCAGACCGCTGGCGCGTTTGGTCATGAAATTATCGGTCTGCGCGGAAGAGTCCCCGCCGAACTCCGGGAACATATCGGTCCACGCTTCAACGTCGTACAGCGCACCCAGGTTACGACCGTAGTCGAAGGAACCGAGGTTTTTCAATTTCAGACCCGCGAAGGCCAGACGTGTTTTTTGCTGGTTAGGATCGCTTTCGGCTTTATTGCCTGCGAACTCTGCTTCCCAACGACCATAACCGGTCAGCTGATCGTTAATTTGGGTTTCGCCTTTAAAACCAAAACGGATATAGCTTTGGTCGCCGTCTTTGCTGTCATTATCGGTCATGTAGTGCATGGCTTTAACTTTGCCGTACACATCCAGTTTATTTCCGTTCTTATTATACACTTCCGCTGCCTGTACGGATGCCGATGCCATAATACCCATCACCACTAATGCCAGAGTGCTCTTTTTCATTTTCATTCCTGATTTAAAGTACGCGCGAATATTTACTGGGTGTGTTCCCCGTTCAACGACAGGAGGGTTTTTAACGTCTGGCAATGAACGTTTTATGACAAAGTAAGAATATTTTTAAAAAAGAATGTTTATTTGTTTCTGTCATAAAAACGTCAAAACTTGCCGCTACGCTTGCTGATCCTGCGCAATAAAATTTCATGCTTTGTGCGCTGGCTGTTGGCAACCGGGGCCAGTCCTGCTAAAACGTTCGTTTGATATCATTTCCCCAATCTTGAATGGCAGAGAATCATGAGTGACAGCCAGACGCTGGTGGTAAAACTTGGCACCAGTGTGCTAACGGGCGGATCGCGCCGCCTGAACCGTGCCCACATCGTAGAACTGGTCCGCCAGTGCGCGCAGCTCCATGCCGCAGGGCATCGCATTGTTATTGTTACCTCGGGCGCGATTGCCGCCGGGCGTGAGCATCTTGGTTACCCTGAACTTCCGGCAACGATCGCCTCTAAACAGCTGCTGGCGGCAGTAGGGCAGAGCCGACTGATTCAACTCTGGGAACAGCTGTTCTCCATTTATGGTATTCATGTCGGGCAGATGCTGCTGACGCGTGCGGATATGGAAGACAGAGAACGTTTCCTTAACGCTCGCGACACGTTACGTGCGCTGCTGGATAACAACATCGTTCCTGTCATCAATGAGAACGACGCGGTGGCAACCGCCGAAATCAAAGTCGGTGATAACGACAACCTGTCGGCGCTGGCGGCGATTCTGGCCGGGGCCGATAAGCTGCTGCTGCTCACCGATCAGCAGGGCCTGTTCACCGCTGACCCGCGTACTAATCCGCAGGCTGAGCTGATTAAAGACGTCTACGGGATTGATGACGCGCTGCGGTCTATCGCCGGAGACAGCGTCTCTGGTCTCGGCACCGGCGGTATGGGCACCAAGCTGCAGGCGGCAGACGTGGCCTGCCGCGCCGGTATCGACACCATTATTGCCGCAGGCAGCAAGCCTGGCGTGATTGGTGATGTAATGGAAGGCGTGTCCGTGGGGACGCGTTTTCATGCTCAGGCTTCTCCGCTGGAGAACCGCAAACGCTGGATCTTCGGCGCACCGCCCGCCGGGGAAATCACCGTCGATGAAGGGGCGACCTCCGCCATTCTGGAACGCGGCAGTTCGTTATTGCCCAAAGGCATTAAAAGCGTGACAGGCAACTTCTCTCGTGGTGAAGTGATTCGTATCTGCAATCTTGAAGGGCGCGATATTGCCCACGGCGTCACTCGCTATAACAGCGACGCGCTGCGCCGTATTGCCGGACACCACTCTCAACAGATTGACGCGATCCTCGGCTATGAATATGGCCCGGTTGCCGTCCATCGCGATGACATGATCACCCGTTAAGGAGCAGGCATATGCTGGAACAAATGGGCATTGCTGCCAAAGCAGCGTCGTATAAGCTGGCGCTACTCTCCAGCCGCGAAAAAAACCGCGTGCTGGAAAAGATTGCCGATGAACTGGAAGCACAAACCGAAAGCATCCTCAGCGCTAACGCACAAGACGTTGAGCAGGCGCGGGAAAACGGCCTGAGTGAAGCAATGCTTGACCGTCTGGCGCTGACCCCGGCACGTTTGAAAGCCATCGCCGACGACGTACGTCAGGTGTGCAACCTCGCCGACCCGGTCGGGCAGGTGATTGACGGCGGTCTGCTGGATAGCGGCCTGCGTCTGGAGCGTCGTCGCGTCCCGCTGGGCGTGATTGGCGTGATTTATGAAGCGCGTCCTAACGTCACCGTTGATGTCGCCTCCCTGTGCCTGAAAACCGGCAATGCGGCGATCCTGCGCGGGGGCAAAGAGACGTACCGGACAAATGCGGCAACCGTGGCAGTGATTCAGCAGGCGCTGGAGGCCTGTGGTTTACCGGCGGCCGCCGTGCAGTCGATTGATAATCCGGACCGCGCACTGGTCAGCGAAATGCTGCGCATGGATAAGTACATCGATATGCTGATCCCACGCGGCGGCGCTGGCCTGCACAAACTGTGTCGCGAACAGTCGACTATTCCGGTGATCACTGGCGGTATTGGCGTTTGTCATATCTATGTGGATGAAAGCGCAGATATCATCGCCGCACTCCGGATTATCGTTAACGCCAAAACCCAACGCCCGAGCACCTGTAATACCGTCGAGACGCTGCTGGTGCACCAGAATATCGCCGGACGCTTCCTGCCCGTGCTGAGCCAGCAGATGGCGCAAAGCGGCGTCACGCTGCATGCTGATGAGGCAGCGTTGACTCAATTGCAGGCCGGTCCGGCCAACGTGGTGGCGGTAAAAGCGCAAGAGTACGACGATGAGTTTCTGTCGCTGGATCTGAACGTAAAAATCGTCAGCGACCTGGATGAGGCCATCGGCCATATTCGCGAACATGGCACCCAGCATTCCGACGCGATCCTGACGCGAGATATGCATAACGCTAACCGCTTCGTTAACGAGGTGGATTCGTCTGCGGTGTATGTTAACGCCTCCACCCGTTTTACTGACGGCGGCCAGTTTGGACTGGGTGCGGAAGTGGCAGTCAGTACGCAGAAATTACACGCACGCGGACCGATGGGGCTGGAAGCACTGACCACGTACAAGTGGATCGGCTTCGGTGACGACACGATTCGTGCGTAATTGAAACCGGGTGATGCAAAAATAGGCGTTTGATTCGCAAGGCCATTGACGCGTCGCCCGGTTAGTTTTAACCTTCTACCCCGTGTTCACAATCGTGGGCATGTCTTTATCAGTGCCGATATAGCTCAGTTGGTAGAGCAGCGCATTCGTAATGCGAAGGTCGTAGGTTCGACTCCTATTATCGGCACCATCCTACCTATTTTAACGTCTCCCCAAGTCTACTCAAACACCCTTTAAACCCTTATAATACGCGGTTTAACGGCCCTTATTGTCTCAGCTCGTCTACTCACGTTCACAGAAATCTACGGTGAGTTGGGGGTATCAATGGGGGTATTCGCTGTTCGGTCTAGAGGAGATACCCCCAGATGAAGCTCAATGCCAGACAGGTAGAGACTGCCAAGCCCAAAGAGAAACCCTACAAGATGGCTGATGGTGGTGGCCTCTACTTATTGGTTAAAACCAACGGGTCACGCTACTGGCGTTTAAAGTATCGTATCGATGGAAAGGAAAAGTTATTGGCACTGGGGGTATATCCCGATGTGTCCTTGGCTGATGCCAGAGCAAAACGTGATGAAGCTAGAAAGGGTATCGCTGAGGGTATCGATCCTTTAGAGGTGAAAAAAGAACAAAAAGTTGAGCGTGAAGCGCAGGTCAAAAACACCTTTCAAGAAATTGCGCTCGAATGGCACAACATGAAAGTGAAGAAATGGTCTGCGGGGTATGCCTCTGACATTCTTGAAGCCTTCAACAAAGACGTCTTCCCGTTCATTGGTCAACGTCCTGTTGCAGACATCAAGCCGTTGGAACTACTGAACGTGCTGAAAAAGATGGAAGACCGAGGAGCAACCGAAAAAGCCAAGAAAGTGCGTCAACGCTGCGGCGAAGTGTTTCGCTATGCCATCGTAACAGGCAGAGCCGAGTATAATCCCGCGCCTGATCTCACCAGTGCCATGCAGGGGCATGAATCTACACATTACCCGTTCCTGACCACTGAAGAGCTTCCTGCTTTCTTTAAAGCCCTTGCTGGCTACTCTGGTAGTGAACTGATGGTGCTGGCAGCAAGATTGCTGATCATTACTGGCCTGAGAACAGGTGAATTGCGCGGTGCGTTATGGTCAGAAATCGATACCAAGAAAGCGCTATGGGAAATTTCTGCTGAACGCATGAAAATGCGCCGCCCTCATATCATCCCGCTATCTACCCAAGCGTTAGCCATTATCGAACAGATCAGAGCAATGACGGGGCAATTTCCTTTACTGTTTCCGGGACGCAATGACCCAAGTAAGACCATGAGCGAAGCCAGTATCAATCAGGTATTTAAGCGAATTGGCTATACAGGCCGGGTTACAGGTCACGGCTTCCGTCATACCATGAGCACCGTTCTTCATGAACAGGGCTATAACACCGCATGGATTGAAACCCAACTGGCGCATGTGGATAAGAATGCTATCCGTGGCACCTACAACCATGCGCAATACCTCGATGGCAGACGTGAGATGCTGCAATGGTATGCTGACTACATGGCAAGCCTTGAGAAAGGCGGCAATGTGGTGCAGGGAGCGTTTAATCGGCGTGGGTAAGGATAACTGCTGATGAAAGAAGGGCTATGTCTTAACGGGCATAGCCCTTTTTCTTGGCTAAAGCAGATAAGAATTAAGTCAGAATTTAAACTGATATTTATTAACTAATTGATTAATATGCAAATTATGAAATACTTTAAAACAGCAAAATAAATAGCACTTTTTGCTAAATCACTCTACACCCCGCCCAGTGACAGCTCTCCCACCATTTTATACTGATTTGTCTAAAAAACGCTCAATTCAGGTTCAATTCTGATTTTCCGAGGGTTGAACGTCATAAGCGATCTGCAGATACTACATTCATCAAAACAACAACGGAGAAATATATGACAACAAGAAGACTTATTCGCCTGCCGGAAGTGATGAATAAAACAGGATATAGTAAAGCATGGATTTATCGACTTATTAGCAGGGGCGTGTTCCCAGAACCGATAAAGATCGGAATAAGAGCCAGAGCTTTTGTTGAAAGTGAAATCGATGAATGGATTGAAAATATTATTCAGTTTTCACGTAAACATGCTGATTAATGGAAAATACACTATTAATACGATGAGGAGGTTCTATGTAAAACGTTAAACGCTGTGTTTTTTACAATACTATAAAATAAAAACTAAAATATTTTATGCATTAATAATGCAGGGTATTTTACACTTTAAACAAAGAAAAGGGAAAATATATGAATAAGAAAAATAATGGTTTTGATAGGATCGCTACTGAGATGTTTCTACTATCAGCGATGAAAGAGTATTACCGTATTTATTGGGATATAGTCAAAAAAGGACCCAAAGAGGCATTTAATTTACTTACTGATAATCATCATATGGAAACAGTCTATGACCAAGTAATAGAACGAGCTAAAAAGGGTGTAGCAAAAAATAAGCGCTATCTTATCGATTTCGAAGGGGTGAGAATGGAGGTAATGACATTGCATACCAAAGCCTTAGTGTTAGCCTATATGTAAATCTATTTGGCCCCTTCTTGGGGCTGAAAATAAACTAAATATTAAATAATCATATAAAAGTGAGAGTTAATCATGTCTAAAGATAATAAAGTTAAAAACAAATCTACAAAACTGTTCCTTGATCTTGCTAAAAGATCGTTTGAGGCAAGTTGGATCAGTTTACAAAATGATCACGATGGGGATATAAGAGAGTATATTAGTGATCATGATTTTATGAGTGCAACTATCATGTGCGTGATAATGCATATTAAAAATAACTTTGAGAGTTTAACACAGAAAGAAGGAAATAATGGAAATATTGACGAAGTTGATCTTAAGGTTATTGCTAATCTGTTGGTAAGGCATTCGTATTTATTTGTTCATAAATCTTTGTAGTTTCCTTTGAAGATATATTTGCCCCGTAAGGGGCAGATAAAAACACTTATGACAATAGGAGAAAACTGATGATTGATGAGTTCCACGTTATGTTTATGTATAAAAAAATCCAAGCTGAAGCCGCCACTACAGATATGAAAACACTGAATCAACTATTGAAGAAGTTTCGAAAAGTGGTAGAGGAGCGGCGTGATGAGTATTATCAGGAGATTGGTGAGAAAAAGGCGCGTAAGCTAAAGATGGAAAGACTCCTCAAGCTGATGGCGCGAGATGGTATTTCACCACAAGAACTATGTGACTGGCAGTAGCCAGTCTACAATAAATAACTCATTAAGTTCTATCGAAAATTAGTAAAATCGATGTTTGCGAAAGTTTGATGGGTATTAGTCTCTACGTTTTACATGTTGTTATTAGCGGCTATCGCCACGATCATTAATGAAAAAATCCATCATTAACAGGGACAAGCCCTGTCCAGCGAAGTGATTGTTGGCGACAATCACCAAGTGCTGCTTTGATAAATGGCTTTTGATCAAATAGGAAAAATATTTGAATGTCAGCATTAGGGCGTAGCCGTGCGTCAGCACATGAGCGTTAGCTCATAGATGGTGGGGATTTTCAAAAAAAAGATTTTAGTTAAATAGAAAGGAATAATTAGCAATAAATTATTAGAAACCCCGTATGGCGATCATAAATATCGCCCGGTTTCTTTTAATCCTCTTAAGTATTATCTCTTACTTCTTGCAAAATTTAGTTAAGACAAAAACGGCCTGTAGCCCTTGGGGAATAAGGCTTGTGTTAGAAAACCACGACTGACTCTACGGTCAGTATTACTGACGCTATGGTCAGCATTGTTGACTGCACGGTAAGCTTTCCTGACTCTGTAGTCAGTTCTTATATCATTTTTAAGCTAAAAATGACAGTGATTTAAATCATCGTCACTGGAAAACTTGCGATTTATAAAATATTTTCGCAAAAAAACATGCAAAAAACTTGATATCTATTTCATGCATGGTATTTACTTTATTATAAATAAAATAATAAAAGGTGATAATATGAATAAAGAAATGGAAGTTGACTTGGATTTGGGCTTAAACCCATTTTGCTTTGAGACAGAACTAAAGATTGAGACAAGAAGGAAAAATCTAACTGTTTCAAGGGGAACTGAACTTATCGAAAGAAAAGATGCCAGTCGAAGCTACTTTGCTAATATTGTGCATACACAAGAGGTTGATAAAGAAGAGTTCATAAAACTCTATACATCACAAATAAAAGCCTACTTTGATCTCACGAAAACAGCATACAAAGTATTTTTTATCTTTTTACGTATTTATCAGGATGCGATAGGTAAAGATCATTTTTACCTGAGCTGTAAAAAGGCAATGTCTCTTGCGGAAAAGATAGATCATTTTGTCTTATCTGAATCTATCTTTTACCGGGGGATAAAGGAACTCATCGAGAAACGTATTATTGCTAAAACTAATGAAAAAAACTGGTATTTCATAAACCCTGCAATTGTTTTCAACGGTGATAGGGCTCGCTTTGTTTCAGAGATTAGGAAAAAGAAAGAGGAAATTGATAGTGTACAGGTTGAAAGCGTTATTGATAGCGGAGGAGACTATACTGAAAATGAAGATAAGCGCAGGTCTATTGAGTCAGTCATTGAAACTGTAAACAACAAAGAAGATCTTGATGTGTTAATCGCCAGATTACAAGCTAAAAAGTCGCAGGGATTCGCAAAGCGCGGAAGTATAAAAGTTAGCACCTCAGTTGAAAACATAAGTCTTGTGCCACCAGATGAACCATTAGATTGGGATGATATTTAGGAAGACGATTGATTTACAAGAAGGGCGAACAACTAATAAATCAATACGACACATGAAAAAATAATATAGTAATGATAACAGTTGGTTTTTTTCAAATAGTGCCGTCAATCGGATGACGGCCTATTAATTATTTATCTGCTATGCAAAATTAATCCATCAACCCACGTGATACCTTACTCGCCGTCTGGCTGAAATTATATCGGTCAACAACATTCCCCTTGAACCAGATCTCAAGGGAATTCATATGCGCTGTGTTGCTGTTCTTCAGCAGGGCCAGACCGGGGATGTAGTTCGAGATCTGGCTCTCGCCTGACATGCTGGAGTAGGACCACATTTCCTGTCCATCATTGGTGGCTCGTGTTTGTGGTTCCCCGAATGCGTTAATAACATCTTGCTGGGTAGTTTTCCCTTTAACTATTTTGGTTTTTACGGTTTGTTGCGATTCGTCTTTAAGGGATTTGTTGCCATAGGTGGTGCAAGCGGTAAGAGGCAGGATCACCAACGCAGCGATAAACAGTTTTCTCATGTTAACTCCATATAAACAGTAAACGTAAAAATAGGCGTAAAGAGGCCGGGACCAGCGTTGTGTTGCTGCTGTCCATTGAAATAGATCATGTTAATTAGTGGTGAAGAAAGCCGCTTATCATAAGCCTGTGAGTCTTTTTATCTAATCAGCTAGCGGCATCCCTTATGGTTGTTTTCCCTGATGTTGCATTAATAAAGGCCAAGAAAGGGCCATAGGGCAGTGCTGGCTGTTGGTCATAGGGTTGACGTTCTATCCCTACAAACCAGCGAATAATCGGTCCAGTGAGCCTTCTGCTCACTTTATCCAGTTACGATTCATCTAGCAAGAAAATGATCGGTATTGCAGATCGATAAATTATTATTGATAGTTTATATCGATTGATAATGCTATATCGATCGATGTTTTAATTGATTTAATCGATCGATAAATATCTAATGATAGCTAATGACTATCATTGTTTTGATTTTGATCGTTACAAACGATATGACGGCTCTCAAAAATAATTTAATCCTATCAACTGGTTAATCAGGTGGTTTTGTTGCGTTATGCCAGTAAGAACAAGCCTTAACGACTACAGGTGCGCAGCAGGCAACCTCTACATAACAGCATTTTTGATTATCAGGATGGAGAGGAAGATGAAGAAGATTTTACTCGTTGCTGGTGCCGCTCTTGTTCTGGCGGGATGTGGTGAGAAAGGCGACTTTGAGAAGGCTATAAACGCGAAAATTTCAAAGTCGAAGGTGTGCTACTCACTGCAGGACAACAACATTGTATTTAATAAAGGTTTTCCTATCCGGGTTAACAGTGGCTATCGTTCTGCTGGATACAGTGCCAGTGATGAAATCTTAAAAGGTCTGGCTGATCAGGAACTGCTTGATATTTCTCAACAAGCTAATGGTTTCAGTAGTGTCGTTGTTCTGGAAGTAACAGATAAAGGCCAACAAGTTGAGTTTTGGGACAAAAAAGACGGTGCCTGTGTTGGTCATCGTGTTGTTGCTGAGATCACCAGCTGGACTGAACCGAGTGGTGGCGCTGGCGCTAAAATCACGCAAGTGACCTATACGTGGAAGCTCAATGGCGTTCCGGGCTGGGTGGATAAGAAAGCCTTTTCTGGCGTCAAGGGGATGGCTGAACCAGAAGAAGCCAAAATTGTTCTGGTGAAAACCAATAACGGCTGGGTCGCTCGGTAATTACAGGAAAAGACGCTATGAACACTATCTATTGGGTGATTTTCATGGGGCTGCTGATGAACATACCATCATTGGCACCGGTGCTGTTTATCGGTAATAGACAAAAACAGGTGAAGGTATCGATGGCTGTCAGGCTTTACCTGCTTAACACTTTCTTGGTGCTGTCGCTGGTGACGCTTTCGCAAAACATTACGCAAAAATACGGGCTGTTTCCTGTATGGCTGGTGTTAGTTGCTATCGCGCTGTTTGTGGTCATGCTGGTGCCAACCGTGAGGTTCATACGTAAGCATTTAACCGTCGGGAAAAGTCGGGCTGTTATCCTGTCATCATTCTTGATTGTCTACGCCATCAGATTTCACGGCGTGTTTTCAGTTGGGAATGGTAGTGAATATACGCTTAACGGATTCAATGTGGTGTGGACATTTTTCTTCTTGTTTGCCTGCCTGCTGGCTTATCTCGGTTGTGCTGGAAGTAAAACATACTCCGGTTCTCCGGCGTCGTCATCTACACCACAATCCGATTATTTTAAACCTACTAAAGAATATGAAACACAATCTCAAATTGATTACGATATTGCTGTGAAGGGGCGGAGTGTGCTGTCTGATCCTAATCTGAGTATTGTTGAACAACAGCGCTATAGAGATAGTATTGAAAAAAGATATACCGATAATTGATCATTCAATTCTGGCGTTTTTTCGGTTTTTATGTATTCATTGCGGTGTGCTTTCATTGTCCCGTTAAAAACACACCGCAAGTGATTCAATCGTTCATAAATCCTCGCTTATGTGGTTAGAAAAAAATATTTTACTTATGAACTCATCATTTATTAAATATTCTCTTTTTCTTAACCTTTTGATAAAATGATTTAATTGATTTTTATCTTTCAAAATAATGTATCGTATGTCATCGATTCCAAATTCGAGATGAATATGTTCTACTTTATCATTATATTCTTGCTTAGATATTGAATCTCTTATGTTTTTCAGAAGAGCTATTGGGATAATTCCTTTTTCATTTATTGAAGGGACGTAGCGCCATTCCATTTCATCTGCGAAACAATACTCAACGGTCTTTTTGTTATTTCTTCTTAATGGACCGGTATGGTTTTTCATATAACGTAATATATTTACAAGCGAGATGTAGTTCTTCATTTTAGTGAAGGTTTCAACAGTTTGTTCATTTTTATCAATTCCTTTTATTATGATTCTTAATTGTTCATCCAATAATTCGAAAGTATCTGAGTTTTTACTCATATATAGGACTGGATTTAGATTGTTTTTCGCTGCCCACTCCTGCGTTAGACCGATACCATAGCAACCATATTTTTTAGTATGTTCTGATAGCAGAGAGAGTCTTATATTGCAGAATGACACCATTGGTATTCCAAAGTATCGAATTAATCCCTTTCTGCCGTATATGCGTTCTCTCGCATAAGATGGTTTGAAGAAGCCATCAATAAGTATTGACTCTAGTGCATGTATTTTTTTTGTAAAGTGGAGGAATGTTTTTGGATATAGACTTTTTCCCATTGTAATGCTTTCCTTATTGTTAATTATTGTCGATGTATAAACATTGTGATATGGATTGTTAATTCGTATATTTTATAAAAATATACGTGTGTTTATGATAAAAAGTCAATGTAATCCAATGTCATGTTCGAAAAATAATTTGAATCAGCCTCTATCAAATCGAGATGGTTTTAGCTTTGGTAAGGCATTTTTATTGTCCGTACGAAGAGTTGGTGTGTGGTTAAAATCTGCATCAGGTACTTCGTTTTTGGTTGCGCGACTTGGAAAACGCCTGATCTCATCTGGTGTTGGACTATAAGTGTCACTGTTGAATCTGGTACGCCTTTCGTGCTCATCTCGTGAAACATAGATGCCTTGAACCTCATCAAAGACATAGTTTTCGGCAATACGTTTATCGTGGTCAGCATCAACGGAAACAAGAGCGGGTTTCTTCTTGGCCCAGACGAATTTCTCCCTTATATATTCAACCACCAGTAGGGTGAAACGCTTAAACAAACCACTCTGACGAAGTTTAACCTGCTTTCTGTTACTTTTTTTAACAGGAGCGCGTTTGATCGCTCTGGCAGTTGAAGAGGGGGGTTTCAATTTAGTGCGTGTATGAGGCGCAGGGGCAACCAGAACAGGATGTTGTTCTTCGGATGATGCCGACTGCGAACCTGTTTCAGAGCACTCCGTTCGAGGTTGTATTTCAGGCAACACGATTTCAACAGGCTCAGGCATTTCTGATACGGTGAAGCTTCTAAGGTCAACAACGATCTGCAGATCTAAATCTTTGAAGGTGTTGTATGTGGCCTGAGCTTCTTGTTTCATCTCATCACGAACAGCCTGTTCAGCAGCACGTTTATCTTGAACGCTTTTGCTGTTCCACTTGGCACGATGAACACGTTGCATTGGCGGACGGCTGGTTAACGTTGCTTTGGCAAGCCATAACGCTTTTTCTTCAGCATCCAATGTAATAGCGGCGTTTTCGAGTGCTTCGGCGTGTTGAGCATCAATAGAGCGATGATCAATACGTTCATTACTGCCAGCAGCAGTAAGATAGCGATTGGCAATCACTGACCATGATTCACGCCAAAGGATTACGTTTTTCTTGTCGTTCCAGCTTCTTTCTTTTTTGCCAAAGCCATCAGCGGTGATTGGCTTTAATGTCAACAGCACATGCGCATGGGGATTTTCACCATTGAGATCATGAAAAACAATATCAGCAATCATTCCCTTATCAACGAAATTTTTCTGGCAGTATTCAGCTACTAATTTTATCTTGTCTTCATTGCTCAGTTCACAGGGAATAGCTATATCAAAATAACGGGCTGCTTGACCGTCTTTCTGACGCTCAACTCTTTCAACTTCATTCCACAGGGTGGTTGAGCTTTTGATAATATAAGAAGGAGCAGAATCAGGGGATAATATCTGATGATGGAATAAATCTGTCCTGTGGCTGAAATCATATGTATTTCCAGTTCGATCATCTTTTATTCTGCAACGCGCATGGTAGGCAGCCTTCCTACAGGAAGACATGCCTTCAGAACGTTTCACAATTTTAAACTCCAGATGAAAAATCGCCATTTAACAAATACCCTCAAATATCGCTATGCTGCTGTTAGTTTTTCGCAAGAAAAACTCTATGTATTGACCTTGGTTTTTCTTTTAGCCTGCGGCAGGCAACCGTCGGTAGACCCCACACGCTCACGAAGTGAGTGTATAAGTGGGCATTGTTTTTTCTAACAATGTAAAACCCTCTACTTAATTAATACGAAATATATCAATGCCTGTAAAATAAAATGCCGAATTAAGCGGCGCAATCTTGATGAAAGGGCGATGTATTCCGAGAGATTACCCGGATGGGTTTTAAATGGCGTCCGAAGGTTAAGGGACGTATTAATTTAGTGGTTTTCCCTATTGCACAATTTACAGGTTAGATAAGTGATCAAAGTAAAAAAATAAAAGTGTAATGGAAAAAATCAATAAATAAAAATAAGTAACGCGGAGAGATCGGGGTTTTAAGTATAGGGTGAATTTGTATACTCTGTTTGTAAACTTCGTTTTCAACCTAATTTTATTTATTTTTTGATGAAGGAATATGAAGGATTCAGTGAGTGTTTTTAAATTCCTGAAATGGTGATAAGGAAAAATATAATGGATGCTAAATTGTCTGCGATTTATGCTCTTATACAAAAACAGAGGTTCAGCTTATTGTTGAGGGAAAAACGAAGGATTTAATACATTTTTTAGAATATCGTTTTTCATAGTGCTTTTTGATTGGTTGTGTTATAGAATTAGTGGATATTTAGCTAACCTCTACCCAAATAATGTCTAGGATATTCTATGACAGCTATCGCACTTTTAAATAGTGAAAACGATCCACATGTAGTAGCTGATACATTACTAAGTGCCGCTGGGTCAGATCCAAACGAAGATAAAAGTATTTGGCTTCCGGCCTTGGGCAGTATCCATAGTGAATGGGAAAATAATGACGGGAAATGGCATATTCCCAGATTAGGCAGAAAAACCTTCGCCGTTCCTGTTTCTTCAGGTTTTTTGGCGTTTGCTGGGCAATGTTCAAGTGCTTTCAATTTTTGGGATGAGCTATCTACTCATTTCTACAGCCGACAAGCATATGATCCAAACTATAGTATCACCAAGGATATCGTTGAAAGCATCCTGAGTAGTAATAAAAATGCTTACCGTTTTTCTTTGCTCGGTATGGTGAGAAATAATCATGGAAAATTCCTTCCATTAATTCACAGGCCAGATGCAGTTATTGAAACAAAGAGTTATGGTGTATGTTATATAGCTGGTTCAGGATCGGATTTACTCAAAAAGATCATTCTTGAGCGGGATAAGACTATTGATAATCATAATAGATCAACCAAAATTTCGCATACGGAAGATCTTGCTGAATACATTTCTGCGGAGATGTTATACCGTGAGTCTGATTTAAAAAATGGATTGAAAAAAGGAACTCCCCTAGATTGTTATTGTGGCGGTTTTTATGAATGGTATGGAATCAAGGATAAAGGAATCAATGCCTTACAGCCTAGAATTGATATGTCTGTCAGTTTAACTGATGATGGCATAGTTATAACTAGGTTATATTTTTCAGAGCAATATATGTTCCCTCCATCGAGTAATTCCTCTGTTTATTCATTTAAATATCCTATCTCTGTTGTTAACCTTATTTCTGATTTTGAATATATAGACTATACTACACTTATGAATGAAAAGATTTCATTGTCTTTTAGTGAAGTGTATGGGACTTATATTGATTCTACATTTTCTGGTTATGAAGGAAATCCAGAATTTATCCCACGTCTATCAGGTCAAATTCGAGGGGAGTTAGCTGAGGGAATGTTTAGTTCTCTTGTTAACGTCAAGAGGGTTAGGTTGTTTGTCAATTGCGGGGAGAATACGTTTTGCAAAGGGTTTGTTAATCCTGCAATCGCTGATTGTTATGTTAGCATTCAATACACTGATGGTAAATTCACAGTCAACATTGATGATGAAATAAAAAACTATATATTGGGTAAAGTGTTTTCTTTATAAGCAGTTAAGTGTAAGTGTAATTGTATATGAGTGGGTAATAACAAAAATTTGTAAGTATGGGTGATTTAAATTAAATGTGAAAAAGAATAATAACATGAAAATTAGTGATTTTGATGAGATGGTATTAATTATAAAGACCATCAATCTCGTGATTTAGGAAATCAATTTAGGTCTTATAAGTTTGTGTTTTATTAAATTAAAATATCTTATTGTATTGATAATTATTCAAAATGTGGTAAAGGATAACCTATAACAAACATAAGGAGGTTTAATGTATAAATATAATGATGAAGCCATCGATTGGGAAGCCAAGCGACTTCTTGATGATGGTATCTATACCGATACAGAACAAGCCTATTTAGAAGCGGAAAAAATTGTAATTAATATTAGGGAACGAGCAAAGCAGGGCCAGATAAAGAAACAATTTAAATTGAAGATTAAATCAATCAAAAAACAAATTGCTAATGGTTATGATTATGCTGATATCCCTTATGCCAATAAGAAAAAACATTGGGGAGATAAATGATGACAACAAAAACGATCAAACAGCAAATTGCTTCAGCACAGGAACGCCTATACTTCTTGGAAGCTAAAAAGAAACAACAAACGAAAAAAGATAATACCCGTCAGAAAATTATTTTCGGTGCAGAGGTTGCCAAAGTCTTAGGATGTGATATTGGTTATGTAGATAAGGAACTGGTCTTTGGGATTATGCTTGATATCCCGAATCTTCATCAAAGTGATGTTGATGTCTACAGAGCACAAGGCCAAGCCTATATCGAAAGTGTTTTAAATAAATCCAAGTCCTAATCATGTTTTTCACGTCCGAACGGTGAACTGACCTAAAACTTGCTTTCAGGTCAGTGAGCTGTTGAGCAAGCCCAGACGGCGCAGTAGCCAATTTGTTATTTATCCCTTGGTTAAGCTTGATGTATGGGGAGGTCAAAAGCTTCGTGGTGATCTTGTTTAAAATAGTGAGGGTGTAATTTTATCCTGCTAGAATGGGATATGGAAAAATACCTTTGATACATCAGAGGCTTATTACTCTCCCGATGGAGGTAATACAGCATGGTTAGGGCAAAATCTTGGTCAGCATAATTTTGTGCATTGTGTTTTTTTAGGTTGATAACCGATAGTCTGTTGTGAACCTATCGGTTATCAGTAAACTTACTATACAGTTTGTAGTAAGAGAAAAGCATCATCAAGTAATTTTTTCTCTACGTCATTTAAATCTCTTTTAAATAGAAATGATCTTACTAACTTAGCATTTCCAATACAAATTTGCTTAGCCATGCCATGAAAATATTTTTTATTTATTTCATCAACATTAAAAAGAACATCACCTTCTAATGGATTTTTTTCTTTTTTAAATTCAGCAATGGTTAATAATATTTGTTCTTGGTTAATTGCTTCGTTAGAGATGAATTTAAATATTAAATCTCTACTTTCACTGTCAATATCTTCTTTTAAAATAGCATCCAGCAAAAAAGGGAATTTATGATTGTTAGCCCTTTTGTGAATCAGTTCATAAAAGGAAAAGTGATATGCCATAACTATTTTATGTAATTCTACTCCTTGATATGGGAATGATATGATAGAATACAGATCTTTATATTTTTCATTCTCAGGGATTTTTACATCTAAGTAATTGGCTTTCTTTTCGAATATTTTAAGAAACTCTTTTTCAACATTGTAACGCGAGGTGTTTATTTCTTGATCACTGCCTAACTCATCAATGCTACCCTGTAGTATTGATATTTTATTACTGTAATCTGTTATGTTTTTTTCTATTTCTTCTATCAGAATGATATTAGCGTGATGATTCATCCAAGTGTCAAAGTTAACTTCTTCATTTCTGATTTGTTTTAATGTTTCATATTCATGGTTGATTATCTTATTGTTTCTGGTTATTGTTTTCTCAACTGAATTCAAACTCGAGGTGGTTTTTTTTATTTCGACAGAAACCCGGTCTTTTTCTTTTAACGCATCATTAACATCTTGTGTATAGATATATAAATCTCTAATGTCTCCGGGTAATGTCTGCTCGCACACCGGGCACCTATCTACTCTTGGTTTTTGAAGCTTCAGGTTCCTTATTGTCTGCAAAAGAACTTTTTGACGCCCACGGAGCATACTTAATTTGTTGCATAACTTACCATGTTCAGCTTCATCTGCCGCCAATGTTGTTGCCAAAATATCGTAAGTTTTCAAGTAATCGAGAGTTTCGCCTTTAAATCTTTTTTCCATTTTTTCAGATAACTTGATTGATTTATCATTTGACTTATATTTCTTTAATTGATTAAGTTCATATTCAAGTTGATTTTTCTCTTTTTGCAATGTGTACTTCTGTAATCTGTCTACGCCATTTTTTATCCCTACATAATAATCTAGGTAATCAAATTTAAAATCTTTATAGAATCGGTAATCGCCAACTGATTCTCTCAGATAAACCCACCCTACTGATTGAGATATGTAGTATGGTAAAAATGCTGCTTCGATTGGTGCATTGGTGAAGTCGTTTTGCTTTTGTAGCATCAATTTAAAATTGAATAAGTTATTAAACACTTCCTTGTACCGTGCATATTCAAAAGAAGTATTCCCATTTATGCCATCAAAACGTAGAGGTGGATTATCAGCTATACGTATGATTAGTGTGTCATCAGAACGAGCAAACACAACTTTTGATATTATACCATTATCTTCAAGCTCACATTCTAGGCGAAATATAACATTTTGACTTAGTATTTCGTTAAGGTTTTCTTTTGAATCATTTACGCCCATTGTATAGAGAATTGATTGTATTAATGTGCTTTTTCCTGAAGTGTTTCTCCCATGTATAATATTTACTCTTTCGCCGAAGCAGGAACTAAAGAACCCGCCATTATCAATGGAATATGCTAGTATATTTTTAAGAGTTAATTTACGCATAGGTACCTCTTGTTTCTACATAAGCAGCTATAACAGCAAATGCTACCATGTGATTTTCTAATCTTGGATTATGTTCTCGAATAAAGGTTTGATATAACTCAGTAATACATTCTGATTCACTACTGTGCTTTTCATCTATATGTGTGCTTTCAGATACGAAATTATATATTTTCTTATATTCTATTTGTTGTATGTCTTTAAAAAAATCAAAGCAGTTATTCAATAGTTCTTTTGCTTGCCTTCTGATAGGAAGTTTTATCTGTAAATTAATTGATAATTTTTCAGAATGAGTTCGCCAGAAGTCAAATGTTTTTTTACTTTCAGTGAACATGGTGAATGTGTTTTTTATTTTTTGTTTCGTAAGTCGTTTGGATTTATCTATAAGTAATGCCTGTCCGGCGTTGTTATATACCAATTCTACATCTTGTAGTAATGCTAGCAATGTGGTAATTACTGCTTCATGATCGCTAACATTTTGTCCTAGATTTTCTACTGATAACCCAGTCAGAGTTGTTTTCCATCCCTTGTAGGCTTGAGGTAGATCAATGAATCTAAATTTCAAATTGGCTAATTGATTAAAATCAGCCATTTCCCCGTCCTTCAATTTAGATTGAATGTTTTCTTTTATATCATTATTCAGGTCTATATAATTACGGGAGGAGTTAGTTATTTGAATCTTTTCTGATTCTTGTTTTTTATTGTCTTCTTTTTTACCTTTAAGTAAGATGTTTCTGTTGGTCAGAAAAGAAAGGGTATGTGCATAAGTTTCAATTTTTGGGTGTGTATCATTGAGAAGTCCCCTCCCAACTAGCGATATTTTCCCAATGATGTCGCATAAATCTTGATCTGTTTTCCAGTCATCTCTAGATTTTTTTGCTTGGTAAGTGTCGATCTGCTTGATACTGCCATTTTCATCAATGAAAGCAAAAAGAAAATCTTCATGATGCTCAATACATATGAAGTAATCTATTGTTGGGGAATTGAGTTCTTCGTAGCCTTCAAAAAGAAGATATACTATACAGCATCGTTGGAATGTATATCCTGAACCACCTTCAACACCTGAGTTGATGCTTTCTGACATTTCAGTATTCCCTATTTGTCATTTTCCTCGCGTGAATTTTAATGGATACGCAGGGTTTAGATGACAGGTCTAAGTCTGAAGTAAGCTTGGTTATCTTAAGAGTATTGCATCATAACAAAAAAATCATCTAACGCATTGCAATTTATGGAGATTTGATAATTTTTATGATGGATAGCGGTGTGATTTTTGCGAATGTACAATTTAATGTCTATTATAGAGTATATTATATTTTATAATGAGCGTATTTAGGTGATCTATGGAACGCATCCTCGCAGAAAAATCTATCAACATCACAGAGTTAAGAAAGAACCCGGCGAAATATTTCATTGATGAACCGGTTGCTGTTCTCTCCAACAACCGTCCCGTTGGCTACATGGTCAGTGCCAAGGTGTTTGAAGAGCTGATCGATCTGTTGGAAGAAAAGCAGGGCAGAGTTCATACTGCTGCGCGATTCAGGCCAACGGCTGAACGTTTAAGTGATATTGCTGATAGTGGGCAGGAACTGCTGCAAAATGCTTCTGACAAGGATCTGACCAAGTTCACGGAATGAGCATCGGGATTTTCAAGTCAACATTTATCCCGAAGATGATGATGGCCGAAGCGTTCAGGATGAAGCATTAAGTTGGCTAAAAAACACCCGCCTAAACAGGACACAAAATCCATTGGGGGTATCTTTGGGGGTATCACCAAAGATGAAACAGATGATTTATATTATTAATCATATGAATAGGGCATAGGTGTTGTTCCTATTATCGCACCATTTCAAACTCTTCTCAAGTCTATTGAAATCAACTTAAAGCCTGAACTTTGCAGCTTCTGACATGTTGCAAAATCTTGAGCGTTAACCGGCCTCAGTCGAGATTATATTCCTCTCTGGCCTATGACTCAGGGTGTCCGTCGATCGCGGCTTTCAGGTCGCGATATTCTTCGCATTGAGTGCCGCAGAGGGTTTTAATGGTGGCCAGTTCCGCTTTTGCCAGATCGGGGCGACCCTTAACTATCCATGCCTCACCGAGGTATTCACGTACTTTGGCATAATGCGGATCAAGGGTAATCGAGCGTTGATAATAGCCAATACCTTCATCGGTACGACCCAGTTTGCGAGTGGCATAACCCCGATAGTTCCAGGCCTCACGCGTATTGGGTTGCTGTAAGGTATCGAGTAAATTGATAGCGTCCTGATAGTGACCGGTTTTCGCCAGGTGATACGCATACTGTGTTTTATCCTGATCGTCGATCATACTGCTTTTTTCTGGCAAACAGGTTTTGGTTTTATTGTCGTAAACCTGGCCCTTCGGGCAGGTTGGCGTCGTGGTATCGTCATTTCCCATAGCGTTTACCGAAGCTGTATAGAGCAGCCCGCTTGAGACCAGACAAATCAGCGGCAGATATTTCGTGGCGAATTGCATTTTCATGATCCCGTCCTGTGCGTGTGTGAAGGGAGATTCCGGCATGCCGCAACAGTACAGGGCATGCTTTTATTGATTATTGATGTCAAAAAATGAGCTGCCGTTTATTTTTGTAGTACTTCGCGAACGTTGCCCATCACCTGGTTCCAAAACGAAAAAACGCACAGGGGGATCGCCCTGTGCGTCGGGTTTACAGCGCAAGAACTTAAACCCCAAGGCGATCGCGTAAGCTGCAATACGCTGCGCTTTAATGAGGTTGCTGCTGCGTGGCGCAGTGAATACCACCGCCGCCTGCTGCGATACCGTCGATATTCAGTTGAATAATTTCACGCTCAGCAAACAGCTCCTGCAAAATAGCGCGGGTATTGCGGTCGGTTCGTTTATCACCAAACTTTGGCGCAATAACGGCGCCATTACAGACGTAAAAATTGATATAGCCGGCGGCAAAGTCGTCGTTTGCATAGGTTTGGCGGATTGTGGTGGGGCCTTCCAGCGCTACGACGTTCAGGCGACGTCCTTTGGCGTCCGTCGCGGCACGTAATATCGCCTGATGACGGCGGGTTACGGCGTAATCGAACGATGACGCATCCAGCTCGAGACCCGCGACGACCGTACCCGGATGCGTAAACCGGGCATAAAAGTCTGTATGCCCATCGGTAATATCTTTCCCGGCGATACCCGGTAACCAGATGATTTTTTCCAGCCCCAGCAGGCGCTTTAGTTCGGCCTCACACTCTGTTTTATTTATGCCGGGGTTACGGTTTGGGTTAATAACGCAGCTTTCGGTAATAATCGCCGTGCCTTCGCCGTCCACTTCGATACCGCCACCTTCAAGCGTTAGTGACGAAAGAATAAATTCAGCCTTAGCGTCATTGGTGACGAACTCAGCGATTTTTGCGTCGCGCTCATGTTCCTGTTTATCGCCCCAACCGTTGAAATTAAACCCGACACCGCCGAGTGTGCCGGCAGTGTTTTTCACAAACACCGGCCCCGTATCGCGGATCCACAGATCGTCAATTGACTGCACCAACACATTGACCGATGGCCCACACAGCTTTGCCGCGAGGTCGCTGTCTTCTTCGCGAACCAGCATATTTACCGGTTCAAATGCGGCGATGGTTTTGGCGATCAGGGCCAGGTTTCCCTGGACTACCGGCAGCAGGTGAGGCTCCCAGATCTCTGCACTGGCGCCAAATGCCATCCAGGTTGCCGCATGGGGCGCACCTTCATCTGGCATTAGCCAGCGGTGGGTTTCTGCAGCGCTGGCCAATTTACTGAAGCCGATACCCGTTATACTGGCGAGTAACATACTCGTTGACGTCACCAGACTCTGTCTGACGAACGAACGTCTTGTGATCATGGGAAAACCTTTTTTGTCTATTCGCCGATTTACGCTGAACAGAATAATAATAGATGATAAATAATAGACAGCATTTATTTATTAAATAATAAATAATTATATGTCGTGAAAGTTCAGTCGAAATATAACACAGGGATTCTTACATGCAATTCATTCACTCTTAATTAATGGGCGTAACAGGCTGGTATTAAAATTTCTCAATTATATATTTATAGATAATTTATATTTATTAGTAGCGCTTTCCCTTGTGCTTAAGATGATTGCGACCTTTTGACGTGCCCCTGTGCAGACTGTGATCCGGCCGATTATTCTACGGTATTTATTAATGACGTATAGCGCGTGAACTATAGTAAAAAGGGCCGTTATTTCTGCACTTAATCGCTATGGGCGGGGACATTGATGAAAAAAATACTGATGCTGGTCGGAGATTATGTCGAAGATTATGAAACGATGGTACCTTTTCAGGCGCTGAAAATGTTAGGTCACCGCGTGGACGCCGTCTGCCCGGATAAACGTGAAGGGGACTATGTTCAGACCGCCATTCATGATTTTGACGGGGCGCAGACCTACAGCGAAAAACCCGGACATCGTTTTACCCTGAATGCGAATTTTGCTGACGCGCGGGCGGCCGATTATGACGCGCTGCTGATCCCCGGTGGACGCGCCCCGGAGTATCTCCGGCTGAACCCGGATGTCATTCAACTGGTTCAGGACTTCAATTCGGCGGGCAAACCGATCGCCGCTGTCTGTCATGGTCCACAGCTGTTAGCCGCGGCCGACGTGTTAGAAAACCGCACCTGTAGCGCCTATCCAGCCTGCGCGCCTGAAATTCGCCTGAGTGGCGGGCACTACGCGGATATCGGCATTGACCAGGCCCACGTTGACGGCAATCTGGTCACCGCACCGGCATGGCCAGCACATCCTGAATGGCTGGCCAAATTTGTTGATGTATTAATGAAGTAACTGACCGGTAAATCTGCACGTCGGTATAACCGCTTCGGCTATACCGACGGTAGGGCGGTCAACCTTAGCGGTATCAGCGGTATCTCTCAGCCTTATCTTTAAGATTATTATTGATAATAATTCTCATTATTATTGTTGCATTCTGTAGGTAATGGTAATGTTGCCACCAACCCGAAATAGCGAACCCCATTCCCTGTGCAGAAAACTGTATGAACAACACCACCGGCCAAAATACAGCCGCACGGCTGGCACGAACCTTCTCCGTCAGTGAGTTTATGGATTTTGGTGAGCGTTACGGCATTGATTACCGCTTTCCGCAGCTTTCGCAACAGCTGGATTTCCCCCATGCCAGCCCCGTGCTACAGGGCAAAGTCGAAGAGATGACGCTGCCCTGCGGGATGTGTGTTACCCACTCCGATGTGCAGGTGCTGCAACCCTACGAAACTACCTCCCGCCACAGCACTCCCCTGTATATGTTGGTAGTGCTGGAAGGTTGTGTGACATTGACTCTCAATGGGCAGCAGCATGTGGTGCGTTCCGGCATGGCGTTTAGTTCGCGCCTCAGCGAACATCAGACCATGAGCGCCCGTCACCCTGCGGACTGCAAGCTGCGAACGTTATCGTTGGGACTGTATCCGGACGGCGCGTGGCGCACGGGGTTGCTGGAGTCGTTAATGTTTGAATGGGAAAGATGCCAGACGCCAACGCTTATCTGGCAAGTGCCGGGCTTTTTGCTCAGTGGATTACAGTACGCCCAGCAGAGCACGCTCAGTAATGTATCCCGCCAGCTGATGCTGGAAGGGCTTATTTTGCAACTGTTCGGCCACGGTCTCAGCGTCTGTCAGGTGGAGAGCAGCAGACGCCAGGCTGCCAGCGGCGAACAGCAACGCCTCGAGATTGTGCGTCGTTTGCTGGAACAGACGCCGGAAAATGACTACACCCTCAGCGAACTGGCCCAGCGTGCGGCGATGAGCCCCAGTAGCCTGCGCAGCAAGTTTCGTGCGGCGTATGGTTGCTCCGTATTTGACTACCTGCGCGACTGCCGTCTGGAACGGGCGCGGGGGTATTTATTAGAAGGGTACAGCGTACAGCAGGCGGCATGGATGTCGGGCTACCAGCACGCCACCAACTTTTCGACCGCCTTTCGTCGCCGCTACGGTTTCTCGCCTGGCGATATCCTCAAACCTTGCTAATCCATTTCTCCGTTTTATGCGCGCGTCTGAATCGCATTTTGGCGCTGCGCATACGTAACCTGGCATCCGGCATAGCTATCTCTGGCATAAAAAGCGCAATAATTCTCATTTACAATTAGAAATGCCTTGGGAGATGTTCATGTTCGCGAAGACTCGGTTGGCGCTGCTGGTGGGATGGGTGACCGGCAGCGTGGCTTTTCCTCTGCTGGCGCAGGAAACAACAAAAAACGATACGGTGGTGGTCACCTCGCAAATGCAGAGCGGCGCCACCAAGCTTGCCACGCCGGATATTGAAACCCCGCAGTCGGTGTCCATCATTACTCGTGAACAGTTTGAAGAGCAGGGCGCTACCAGTGTGCGCCAGGCCGTCAGCTACACGCCAGGGGTGTACAGCAACCAGATTGGTGCCTCTAACCGCTTTGACTACATCGTGCTGCGTGGCTTCTCTGACGGTAGCCTCGATAACGTCTATCTCGATGGCCTGAAGATGATGGGCGATACCAACTCGCACAGCTCACTGGTGGTCGATCCGTGGTTCCTCGACAATATTGAAGTGGTGCGCGGTCCGGCTTCGGTGCTGTATGGCCGTTCTTCACCGGGTGGCATTGTGGCGCTGACCTCACGTAAACCGTCGTTTGATGCGGGTGGTGAAGTGAAGCTTTTTGCCGGCAATAACAATCAGCGTGGCGCCGCCTTTGACGTCACCGGCGCACTGGACGATAACGATCGCGTGGCGGCGCGTCTGAGCGGGATGACGCGCTATGCGGACTCGCAGTTTGGTCCGTTGAAGGAAGAACGCTACGCGCTGATGCCCAGCCTGACCTGGCGTATCACCGACCAGACGCGTCTCGACCTGATGGCCTACCTGCACCGCGATCCGGAAGGTGGCAGCCACTCGGGTCTGCCATATGATGGCACCGTGGTGCCGCACGACGGGCGAAAGATTTCCAATACCTTCTTTGAAGGTGAGGATGACTACGACAAATACGATCGTCGCGAGAACATGGTGGGCTACAACATTGAGCACATGTTCGACAACGGTTGGTCGGTACGACAAAAGCTGCGCTATCTGCATACCGATGTTGAACTTAATCAGGTGTATGCGGCGGGCTGGCTGAATGACACTGAACTCAACCGCGGCTATTCCGGCTCCGATGAGAATATGTCGGCCATTACGCTGGATAACCAACTCGACGGCAGTGTGGATACCTGGCAGGTGAACCACCGCCTGCTGGTGGGCATTGACTATCAGAGTCGCAGCAACAACACCACCGGCTATTACGGCGCGTTCCCGCCGATTGACGCCTTCAATCCGGTGTACGGCGCGAAGCCGGATTACATCAACATGTACGCGCGTGAAAAACACAAGCTGCGCCAGACGGGCTACTATTTGCAGGATCAGATGTCATGGGATCGCTGGCGCATTACGCTCGGTGGCCGTTACGATCAGGTCAGCGTGTTGAACATTGATAAGATAAACGATACCCGCAGCGAGCTGGATAAAAACAACTTCAGCACTCGTGCCGCGCTGCTCTATCTGTTCGATAACGGTTTTGCGCCGTACGTCAGTTACTCCACCGCGTTCACACCGACCAGCTTTGCCGACGAAAACGGCAACCTGTTGGAGCCAATGAAAGGCAAGCAGTGGGAAGCCGGGTTGAAGTATGAACCGGAGGGGCTGAACAGCCAGTTTAGCGCATCGGTATTCCGTATCAATCAGACCAATATCGCCACCAAAGAAGAACCGACCGACCCGTACCGCTCAATTGGCGAAATTGAATCGGAAGGGGTCGAGCTGGAGGCGATCGGCCAACTGACGGAGAGCTTCCGCCTGCAGGCGGCATACACCTATACCGACATTCGCTACAAGAAGAGCAGTCCGGAGGAACAGGGTAAGCGTGCGGTGTACGCCCCGCGTAATCAGGCCAGCACCTGGTTGAGCTACGATGTGAAAAGAGGTCCGCTGGACGGCCTGACGCTGGGATCTGGCGTGCGCTACGTCAACGGGATCACCAGCGATCGCCTGAATACCCATACTCTGCCGTCGTACACATTGGTGGATATGGCGGTAGGCTACGACTTAACGAATATTGGGATTAAGGGTTTGAGTGCGCAACTGAACGTCAACAACCTGACCGATAAACGCTACGTGGCGGCCTGTAACTCGCTCTCGTATTGCTACTTCGGTGCGGAGCGCAGTATCGTTGGCAGCGTGTCGTGGAAATTCTGATGTTATCCATCGTTTTTTAGCCGGATAGCGGCGCTGGCGCCTTATCCGGCCTACGGGGTGCACACTCATGTAGGCCTGATAAGCGAAGCGCCATCAGGCATTGATGGCCCGTTGATGACCAGACCGGTTATTGCGTAAAGCCATTCTGGATACAAATCTGGGCGCTGGTTCTCAGGGTAAAGGCGAGCTTGTCCGGGTACTGGCGGTAGTAGTTATGCTCCTCTTCCAGCCCTTTCGCTTGTGCCAGACGGACTGTTTCCAGCGAGCAGGTACGATAAATCAAATCCCTGTTCATATTAGTCTGCTTCTCACGCTGCTTATCGGCGGGTAACGCCTGCCAGCTTTCTGACAACGAGTAATCGTAGACCACCCGATTTCCCTTCGCCTGTACGTTCTCAATGGTAATGAAGTTGTCTATTTTCAGCCGCGGCTGTCCGCGCATTTTTTTCTTGTCTTCCGTGGCGGCATATTGCGCCAGTGCATTAATGTCCATACTGGCTATTTTTTGCTTATAGACCTCAACATAAGCCGTCGGCTGCTGATAATGCTGAGCGTAGGCGTTTCTTAACTCCCCATCGCTCATTGAACAGCCAGCCAGAAAAAGAGGTAATAACAGTGTTAGTTTCATTTTAGTCATGATTTTATTCTTGCGCATTGTTGAGGTCCTTTATTGCCGAAAATGAAATAAAAATAGAATAATTCCTGAGGGTATTTAAGGTTGTATAAACGGGACGCCGATGGCACAAGTTCAATTGTCTTAAAATGGCGTAACAGGGGATAAACCCTGCCAAAATTGGCAGGGTAAATTAACGGCAGGGATTAAAATTGCTGTTTATCGGAAACTGCCACTAGCGTTCGTGGAAGGCTTCCGCTTTGGCTCGCAGAATTGGTTTTAGCAAATAAGCCAGAATCGTTTTTCTACCGGTAATAATATCTACCGAGGCCACCATCCCGGGGATGATGATCAGTGGTTTTTCATCACTGCCTAGATGGTTTTTTTCGGTACGCAAGCGCACTATGTAATAACTTTTCCCCTCTTTATCGGTCACCGTATCCGGGCTTATCTGTTCCAGTTTTGCCTTTAAACCACCGTAGATGGTGTAATCATAAGCGGTGAACTTCACCATCGCTTCCTGGCCTGGATGCAGAAAAGCGATGTCCTGCGGTCGGATTTTCGTTTCGATAAGTAAGGTGTCATCTAACGGGACAATTTCAACCAGATCGCTACCCGGTTGAATAACGCCACCGATGGTATTGACCATCATCTGTTGCACGATACCGCGCACCGGAGAGGTAACCAGTGTGCGGTTAACCCGGTCTTCAATGGCTTTCCCGGACGCTTCGATTTTGCTGAGCTCTGTGCGCGCTTCGTTGAGCTGGGTGAGCGCTTCGCTACGGTATCGATCGCGGGTTTCACTCATCTTGTTTTCAATTTCTTTGATGGCGGCTTGCGCCCGGGGGATTGCCAGCGTAACGGATTCTAACTGGCCCCGGGTATCAACCTCCGAACGGCGCAAGCGCAGTATTTCGACTTTCGAAATGGCCCCTTTCGCGACCAGAGGTTCAGACATGCTAATTTCCTGCTGCAGTAGTCCGAGACTGCGGCGCGTCTGGTTGGCTTTGGCCTGGTAGTCTAAAAGCTCTTGTTTCTTTTGTACCAGTTGTTCATTCAGCCCGCCCAGCTCGCTCTGGATACGCTGCTTCATACTGGTAAACAGGTCCATCTCACCGCTGGCGATATCGGGGGATTTCTGCATGATTTCTGCCGAGAGAGTCAGGCTGTCTTTATCGGCAAGTTGGGCGGTGAGTCGCAGGATACGGGCCTCAAGTGCCAGTTGGTCGGCTTCGGACTCGCCAGCATTGGAGCGGAAACGGGTATCGTCCAGACGCAGCAGCGGCGCACCGGCCTTCACCATTTCCCCTTCATGAACAAAGACTTCAGAAACAATGCCGCCTTCCAGGTTTTGTACTTTTTGCAGACGTGATGAGGGGATCGCCCGACCCTCTCCGCGCGTAACCTCATCAATGTTTGCCAGCGAGGCCCAGATAATCATCATGATAAAGAACGCGAGGATTGCCCACAAAGTGATGCGCACGACGCGAGGAGAGTCGTCGATTAGCGCCTTGTTGACTTCATTCGCGGCGAACGTAGATTTATTTTTATCACCCACAAGCCATTTCATCAGGCGGCTGAGTTGATTATCGGTTCGCATGAATCTGCCCCTTTTTCAGTGCATTCAACACGCTTTCTTTCGGGCCATCAGCAATAATTTTGCCGTTGTCGAGGACGATCAGGCGGTCAACCAATGACAGCAGTGAAGCCCGGTGAGTCACCAGCAATAGCGTCTTATTGCTGACCACTGGCGCGAGCGCTTTTTTAATCAGGTCTTCGCTGGTGTTATCCATGGAGCTGGTCGGCTCATCCATTAATAAAATAGGGGGATCGAGCAATAGTGCCCGTGCCAGAGCGACGGCTTGTCGCTGGCCACCGGATAAATTCATACCTCGTTCACCCACTTGCATGTTGTAGCCGGACGGATGGCGGCGAGCGAAGTCATGCACGCCCGCGATTGTCGCGGCGCGGATCATTGTCTCTTCATCCACGTAGCCCGCGCCTGTCACGAGGTTGTCGCGTAGCGTCCCGCTGAACAGGTGAATATCCTGAGGCGCGTAACCAATATTGTGGCGAATATCGTTGACGTCGAGCTGGCGGGCATCAATACCATCGACCAGAACCATCCCGCTATCGGGTTGATAGAAGCCAACCAGCAGCTTTGCCAGCGAGCTTTTACCGGAGCCGCTGCGACCAATGATGCCCACCTTTTCACCCGGCGCAATTTTTATGGAGACACCGTTGAGTGAAACATACTCGTTTTGCGGGTAGCGGAACGTCACATCATGAAATTCAAGAGCGCCGGACAGCGTTTCGCGCCGCAACGGGACTTCGTGGTGCTGCGTTTCCTGTTCGAGATCCATCATGTTGTCGATGGTGGCTTTGGTCATTTTGGCTCGCTGATAGCGAGTAATGAGGCTACAGAGCTGGCCGATGGGCATCATTGCGCGGCGCTGTAACAGGTAGCAGGCAATAAGACCGCCCATGCTGAGATTACCGGCGATAATCCAGTACACCCCGGCGACAATGATAATCACACCGCTGAACTGCTGTAGCCAGTTGGTAAAATTGACAGCAACATAAGACAGTGATTTTACCCTTAACTCCAGCTTGCTCAGGCTGCCAATCACCTGTTCCCACTGGTACTGTCTTTCGCTCTGGGCATTATTCACTTTGATGGCGTCAAGGCCCGTCAGGGTTTCCACCAGCATTGCTTGACGTTCATGAGACAGGCGATAGGTTTTTTGTACCTGCGTCATTAGCGGGCGTTGGATCATCCAGTTGATCAGTAGTGCGATGGGATAAACCACCAACGGAATAAAGACCAGTGGCCCGCCGATAATGCCGATCACCAGCAAAATCAACAAAGTAAAGGGAAGATCGATAAATGTAGTTAAGGTGAGTGAGGAAAGAAAATCGCGTACCGATTGATATTCCTGAAAATTCTGAGCAAAACCGCCCGCCCGGCTCGGGCGTAGCTTCATCTTCATTCCCATCAGCCGTTCATACAGTGCTGCAGAAATAATTAAGTCCGTCTTCTTACCCGCCAGGTCGAGGCAAATACCGCGCAAAATTTTCAGAATAAAATCAAAGACGAATGCGATGGTGATACCTATCGCCAGCATCCATAGCGTTGCCGTTGCCTGGTTGGGGACGACGCGATCATAGACGTTCATCACAAACAAAGGGGTAGCCAGCGCAATCAGGTTGATAAGAAAGCTGGCGACGACGGAGTCCAGGTAGAGAAATTTCGATAATTTCAGCGTGTCCTGGAACCACGATTTTGTCCGCGGAATGGTGGAACTGGGCTGGGTGTTATATTCATGTTCAGGTTGAATAAAAAACGTCTTCCCGCTGTAGTCAGCCGCCAGTTGGTCTCTGGATACCGTGACTTCGCCACCTTTGGTTTCCGCACACAATAGACGGGCGCGTTGTTGCTCATCCCAGCCTAATAACACAGCGGCTTGCGCATTTTTCAGCAAAATGATGGCGGGCAGGGAAATATTTGCAATGGCGTCTAACGGACGCGGGATCGCCCGGGCTTTAAGCCCTGCGCGTTGCGCTGCGCGAGGGAAGGTACTCAACGTGAGACGGTTTTCCTCTAACGGGAGACCTGAGGTCAGTGCGTTGCGGCTGGTGATGATGTTATGGAGCTTACAAACGACCATTAAACAATCAAGAAGGGGATCGTCATGATTTTGTTGAGGATCGTGCCTGATGTCATCATTACCCGAAGCGGTTGTGTTATCCACTGAATCAGTTTGAGGTGCCATTTTCTGACCTTACATGCGAGCGAAAAAATCGCCGGGGTGATTACAACAATGGGGTATTTTTTTCATCGATGACAAAAATACCCCATAAACCCGATACGCGTTACTTTAATTCAGGGAGTTCCGCTTTAGTGGTTTGCATTTCGTCAACCGGCAGAGTCGCTGAAGGCGCCTGAATGTTGAGTTGTTTTAGCAGTTCACCCGTTCGGGCATTTATGCGGTAAGTGGTAAACATTTCAACAAATTGCAGCTGTACGTAGCGACGCTGTGCGCTAAACACTTCATTTTCACTATCGAGCATATCCAGTAAGGTACGGTCGCCCAGGCTGAACTGTTCCTGATAAGCGGTACGGACCACCATACTGCGATCGGCATAATCTTTCGCAATCGGCACCTGCTGCTGCGCATTCAACAGCGCATTCCAGGCCAGGCGCAGCTCCTCGCTTAGCTGACGCTGTGTGTTTCTTTTGATGTCCTGCGCTTCCTGTATTTTGTACGCATAGGAGGTGAGCTGGGCTTTATCGCTGCCGCCGTTGAACAGGTTGTAGCGCATACGCAACATGGCCTGCCACTCCTGATTGTGCCCGCGGGTGCCGTCGATATTGTTATCCATAGTACGTCCAACATCCACATCGACGCTCGGGTAGAAGCGTGAGTTTGCTGCTTCATATTGCTGATGCGTCGCCTCAACATCGGCATTAGCCTGTTTCAGCAGTGGGCTGTTTGCCAGCATGACTTTGCTGGCTTCTTCCAGTGATGGCGGAATTTTGGTGGGCTGCGGCAGGGTGAGGTCGACAGCTTCCTGACCTGTAACGCTGAAGTAGTTGGTGCGGGAGTCTTCCAGATTTGTTTGTTCAGTGAGCAGGTTATTGCGCGCCTGGGCAAGGCGAGCTTCCGCTTGTGCGAAATCCGCTTCACGGCCAACGCCCTGTTCGGTGCGCAAGCGAATCTGATCGAAAATACGTTCGTGGTTCTTCAGGTTTTCTTCGGCCAGCTTGACCATTTTTTCCTGCATCAGTACATCAAGGTAACTTTGAATCGTGGTTAACGCCGTTGTTTCTGTTGTATTCAGTAGGGAGAATGCCCTTGAGTTAACCGTGGCTTTCTGGCGCGCGACTTCACTGGTGGTCGCAAAACCATTAAAGAGGTTTTGCTTCAGATTGATACTGGATTCACTGCGGTGTAAGTCACGCAGGTGATCGCCTGAGGCGCGCGTGGTGGCATTATCCGTTTGTTCCCAGCCGGTTCCGGCGGAGAGATCCAGTGTGGGTAAATACCCACCTTTTGCCGCCTTAAGATCCTGGTCTGCAGAATAACGGCTGTTCACGGATGCGCTGATTTGCGGGTGCGAGTTCAAGGTGTTTTTGATGGCCTGCTCAAGCGTTGTCGCGCTGGTGTGCCCCAGCATGAGGAGTGGAAGTGATAACCCAAAAGCAATCTGTGCGCGGTACTTCATATTTATTATCCTTATTGCATTAATTTATCAGGCTTTTTGTCCTTGCCGGATAAAATGTCGAGGAAATGTCTTCAGAGAAAAAGCATGTCCCGGACATAAGCGTGTGAACCCCCCCGCGGTATCATTGCCGTGGGGGCGGATGTTATCAGGAATCGGTATCTGGTTTGGCAATCAGGTCGTCGACGAGAGAGTGGTCTCCCCCGGTAAAGGCATCCCCTGCATCGTGAGGGGAATCGCCAGCAACAATGTGATCGGCACCGTTATGGTTTTCAGCACTGACGTCAGCCACCGGAAGCAGTTTGCCCAGGTCGTGGTCGTTACCTTCGTCGTGAAGAATATCGCTAAAGTTGAGTGGTGCTTCGTGACTTAGCGTTGTCGCACTCGTGGTATTGTCATCGGATGTTTCATCGTGACTTGCCGCTGCGGTTTCCGCTTTTATGGTCGTCGCGGACGCATCATCGGGCGATAGCGCATCATCCCCAAGCAGATTAGTTAACGACACCTCTGACGGTAAGGCCGTGTTGGCGTTGAGCGTGTCGGTATGTTCGGGTGACGTCGCGTCGCTGAGGGGCTCGGCTGGCGTCAGGTAGAGATCTTCGCTATCGATTAATAACGCATGCGTTTGGTCATGACTGTCGCTCTCTTCGCTGGCGGCATCACTCTGTGTGGATTGATCAACGTGATGAGGCGCAGTGTTATCTTCACTCTGCGTCCGCGCTGTATGATCGGTACTATTGTCGTCGAGCTCGTGATGTTCATCGACTGACAGCGACTGAACATCAGCATCATGGGTGACAGTGTGCGTTGAGGTATCTTCCCCGGACAGCGTAATACTGTGGTGAGTATCACCTGCGGCGATCTCTCCGCTGTTGTGCGTCTCATTGTTGACCTCAGACGAGATATCTACCTTGATATCTCCCGGAGCGATCTGACTATCGGTGTTTAGCGTAATTTTCGCATTCAGATCGGCAGTATCATCTACGTCAATGGTGACATGACCATTGGCGTCAACGGCATAGGTTTTACCGTTGAAGTCTATGCTGCCTTTTGGCAAGCTGGAGAGCGTGATAGAGGTAATCTGATCGTGTTCACCGCCGCCAGTAACGGAGGCATCCAGAGAGAGTTCGTAGTGCCATGAGGTATGGCTTCCCGGTGCGTTAGGATCCCAGCCGCTACCGCCCTTCGATGAGGTTACGTCAGAGATGGAGTTCGCGCCCTGCACGACCGTATGGCCGTTTATCGTCACCGAGACATTATCGACATAGTTTATATTGCCGTTAACGTTAGCCGGACCTTTGTTTGCACTCCATCCCTTACCATCATCCTGCACGTATATCGTATCGCGGGCATCTCCGTTAGGGCCATTAGCGGAAGTGGTGTTCCCTCTTACGGAGTTCATGGTCCGGAAGTTACCATCCTGCCAGTAACCGCTACCCTCATGCAGCAGGAACACGTCGCTCTTGCTTTCGGAACCGGATGGGTTGCCGTTGGAGTAAACCTTTATTTGATCGGCAGGGATCTGATTGGAAACGCGTCCGGCTTCAATATCTCCCTGCGTGATCCACAGCACAACGTTTTTACCGACAGAGATAATCTTACCGTTTTCATCAACGTCATAGCCGTTGTCGCTTCCGCTCCCCCCGTTGATTTCGGTGACTTTCGAGGTACCCGATACCTTAAAGTCAACCTCCAGATAAATGGGCTTATCGGCGTCGACATCGGAATCCGCATCGCTGTCGCTGTCGCTGTCGGAGTCGGAATCACTGTCGGAGTCGGAATCGCTGTCGGAATCAGAGTCACTGTCCGAGTCGGAATCGCTGTCAGAATCCGAGTCGCTGTCGGAGTCTGAATCACTGTC
>NZ_SZXC01000002.1:49560-49667 GCF_005281055.1 Citrobacter sp. wls711
GAATCCGAGTCGCTGTCGGAGTCCGAGTCGCTGTCAGAATCTGAATCACTGTCGGAATCGGCGTCGCTGTCGGAATCCGAATCGCTGTCTGAGTCGGAATCGCTGTC
>NZ_SZXC01000003.1:0-21227 GCF_005281055.1 Citrobacter sp. wls711
TCAGGGTGCGAATGACTATATCTCGCTCACAGCAGACTGTAACGCCTGTACCTGTAACCTGCGGAGGTGAACAGTAAAGTGTTCACTGTTCACCGGGTGTTCACGCCCTAATACATTGAAAATAAATAATAAAAATCAGAAGTGAACAGTGTGAACAGTTTTCACCAAAAAAACTTTTTACCCCCCCATCATCACCATCGTATTGTGGTGATTGTCGCCGAAAACAGGCCAGAGATGCGCTGAGGTGAAGAGTTGACTGTTCACTCTTCACCAACTAATCACCATCTATCATTTTGATATTAAAAAGAAAAATAAGGATATGAACAGTGTGAATAGTTTTTCTAAAAAAAGTTTCTTCCTTGATGTGGACTGTTCAGAAACAGGTCTGTTCAACTAAAAGAAGGAATGCAACAAACCACCATTGGTATACGCTTAGGTATACCGATAAAAGTTGAATTAATAAAAACCCAATAAAAACATAACATTAATTATTTTATTCAAATTCCGCCAGCCCACCAAAATTCTCCATCGGTGATTACCAGAGTCATCCGATGAAGTCCTAAGAGCCCGCACGGCGTAAGCCCTGCGGGCTTTTTTGTGCCCTCAGTTTGTCCCGCGAAGTCTGATGCCAACTAATTAAATCCGAACCTTTTAGGCACCTTGTTAGGCACCTCATAAAGCTTTATTGTTTTTGAGGTGCCTAAAACTATGGAAACCCGGCAATGGCAGCTTTTTGCACCGATCATGTCATTGCTCTAGGATCCAAGACAATGACCCAATAAACAGATTTTCCAGAGAATAAAAGCAACTAACGTTCGCTGATAACCATAATCACCAAACTCATTCCCCTATTTATCCGCAGGATAATCGCTGTTAATCCATGCATGGTCATCTTCCCAGGTGAACATCCATTGACGCACCGGACCGGCCATCACGTTCAGGTAGTAACTGTCATAGCCTGCCAGGGTGGCCACCGGATGATAGCCCTTCGGCACCATCACCACATCGCGGTTGTAGACTGCCATACACTCATCGAGCGTCCGGTCGTCGGTATACACCCGCTGCATGCAGAACCCCTGCTCCGGGTTGAGGCGATGGTAGTACGTCTCCTCAAGATAGGTTTCCTGTGGGGGATTGTCGGTATCGTGCTTATGGCTCGGGTACGAACTGGTGCATCCCTCATTGGTCCAGACCTCGACCACCAGCATGCTGTCGGCAGGTTTGTCTTGCGGCAGAATGTTATGCACATAGCGCTGGTTATTTCCCTTGCCGCGCGCTTCACCGTCGATATCCTGCGGGGCGATCAGTCGTGTCGGGTACGTGCCCTTCCCCGGCGCAGCGCACACCGCCAGCTCAAGCGTCGTCAGCGCGGTGACCTGTACAGCCTCCTGAGAGGTCACGTAAACCGCCCACGGCTTGATGCGCTCAAAGGGGCTCATACGCTCGCCGATGTCGGTAAACGTTGCCCCTGGCGTGCTGATGGTCGCGCGTCCGGCCACCAGCACCAGACAACGTTCTTCGCTGACGGCGGGCAGCGTCAACTGCTGCCCCTCCGCCAGTTCATACGCCTCAAAGCCCACATATCCCCAGCCCGCCCCTTCCGGCGTCACCGACTGGGTACGCCCTTGCACGTTCGGCGGCTGCCAGGGTGATAATAAACGTGACATGTCGCCTCCTCAGATAAGCCCGGCATCCCGCGCCAGACGGCTAAGATTGTTATAGCCCAGACGTGCATAGGTCAGCGGATGCGCAATAGCCGGATCCTGCTCTGCCTCCACCACCAGCCAACCCTGATACTGATTTGCCTTTAGCAGCGCCATTATCGGCGGGTAGTCCACGCAACCGTCGCCTGGCACGGTGAAGACGCCGCTCAGGACCGCGTCGAGGAAGCTGGTTTTACGGTTTTTCACGTCGGCCAGCACGTCGGCACGCACATCTTTGCAGTGAACATGATTAATACGTGATGCCCAGCGCTGCGCCACCGCCAGCGGGTCTGCACCGGCAAATGTCAGATGGCCGGTATCCAGCAGCAATCCCACCTCATTGCCAGTATGCGTCATCAGATTATCCACATCCTCAGCGGACTCAATCACTGTCCCCATATGGTGATGATAGGCAATCTGTACGCCCTGCTGCTGGGTATAGCGGGCAAACTCGGTCAGCTTCTCACCGTATTCCTGCCAGCGCTCCTGCGGGAATCGCGGACGCAGATGAACCGGCGTCTGCTGCTCGCCATGAATACAGCCGCTCACTTCAGCGAACACCAGCACCTTCGCACCCAGCTCACGTAGCAGCGTCAGGTGTGACTGTACGGCGGCAATTTCTTCCTCCACGCTGCGCTCCAGCAGACGACCGGAATACCAGCCGGAAACCAGCTGCAGGTCGTGGCGTTGCAGGATCGGCCCCAGCAAGCGCGCTTCACGCGGGAATTTATTACCTAGCTCGAACCCGGCAAACCCGGCCTCTTTGCCTTCGCTTAGACAGGTATCAAGCGACGTCTCAGCACCGAGTGAAGGAAGATCGTCGTTGGTCCATGTCAGTGGATTAATGCCTAATTGTACCGTCATTCTCTTCTCCTGAATTATGCGTGTCCGCGCTCGCGCCACCAGGCGATAAGCTGCAGGTAGTTGTCCCGAATACGCGCCACCAGCTGCGCATCGTCGATATCGTGTTTCAGCCAGGCGCGGGAGGCATCGCCAAATAATGTCCGTCCCACGGCAAACCCTTTTACCAGCGCCTGACCCGCAGCGGCTTTGAAATCAGCACGGAGCTGATCGGCCGGCGCATCAAGCCCTAAAATGACTACCCCACGGCAGTGCGGATCGCGACGCGCAATGATCTCGCTCAGCGCCGTCCAGCCCGCAGAAGAGAGCGGCGGTAGCTTCCACCAGTCGGGGTAAATCCCCAGGTTATAAAAGCGGGAAATGGCCCGCAGATAGAGCTCATCGCTGCGTGGCATGCTGGCGGGCAGGATCACTTCCAGCAGCAGTTCATGCCCGGACTGGCAGCACGCGTGGTACACCTCCGCGACTTTTTGCTCCTGCTCCAGACGCAGGGCGTGAGCATCTTCCGGATGGAAAAAGACCAGGCATTTCACCACGTGTTCCTGCGGCCAGCTGATCAGTTGCGTGCCGATATTGCCGTGCTCCATCTCCAGCGGACGCGAGCCCGGCAGTTCGATGGGGCGGCCTATCCACCACCCTTCACCGGTGATGGCATTCAGCGCATCCTGACCAAACGTGCCGTCGCACAACAGCCCGGCTTTGCCATCCAGCCCGGCGCAACTCGCCGCTTCCCGGCTGGCCTGTAAGATCAGCTGTTTTAGTGCCGGGATGCGTTTTAGCGAAGCGCCACACTGCAAGGCCATCTCTTCAAGCTGGCTGCGGTGATCGAAGGCCATCACGCACAGTTCCGGCCATTCCCGACGACGCGTCGTGACGCGGTGCAGATGGTTAAGACGCGGGTCGATATCCGGGCGTGGCACCGTGTCAGCCCGAGATAAATAATCATCCAGCTCCAGTTTGCTCGGCATAGCCGGGGCACAACCGTGGCGCGATACCACCAGTGCGCCGCAGGCGTTAGCATAGCGACAGGCCTGCTCCCAGCCTTCATCGTTAAGGTAGCCACGCAGCAGGCCGGACATAAACGCATCGCCCGCGCCCAGCACGTTGAGCACCTCCACGCGCACGCCGGTCACCGTCAGGCCGTCATCCAGTCGCGGTGGAATGGCGTCGGTGTATACCGAACAGCCGAGCGCCCCACGTTTGCAGACCAGCGTCGCCTTACTCACTGCCCGTACCTGTGCCAGCGCCTGCAGCGTATCGGTGCTGCCACCGGCAATATGAAACTCCTCCTCGGTACCGACAATCACATCAAAAAGATGCAGTACGTCCTGCAACTGACGCGTTACCTGCTCGGCGGCAATAAAGCGGGTTTCGCCGTCGCCTAATGAGGTCAGCCCCCATAGCACCGGGCGATAGTCGATATCCAGTGCCGTACGCACACCGTGACGGCGGGCATATTCGAGCGCGGTCAGCACCGCGTCGCGGGTTTGCGGGTGAGAAAGATGGGTCCCGGTGATGGCCAGACAGCGAGCAGACGCGATGTACTGTTCATCCACATCGCTGGCGACAATCGCCATATCCGCGCAGTTGTCACGGTAAAAAATGAGAGGAAAGGTGTCCCGGTCTTTAATGCCGAGTAGTACCAGCGCCGTCAGGCGTTCTTTATCCGTTATCAGGTGGCTGGTATCGCATCCTACCTGGTGTAATTCTTCGCGCAGAAAACGGCCCATATGCTCGTCACCCACGCGCGCCAGCATTGACGAGCGCAGCCCCTGGCGCGCCGTGCCGTAAGCCACATTACCTGACGAGCCGCCAAGGTATTTAGCAAAACTGGAAACATCTTCCAGACGCGCACCTATCTGCTGACTGTAGAGGTCAACCGCCACGCGGCCCATGCATATCACATCAAACTGCTTTTCCACGTTGATACCTCTTCAGACAATATCGTTCACGTTCAGCCAGCGGCCTTCCCGGTGTGAGAGCGCAATGGCGTCCAGCACGCGCGACACCTTCCAACCCTCTTCGAAGTCCGGCCACATCGGCACATCGGCGGCGATGCCGTCGACCAGATCACGCACTTCCACCGTTTTCTGGTCGTTAAAACCGATACCGTGCCCCGCCCCCAGGCAAAATGCGGCATAGTCCGGATGCGCAGGCCCCACCAGCAGCGTACGAAATCCCTGGCGATTCACCGGATCGTCATGCAGATAGAGCTTCAGTTCCGCCATACGCTCCTGAGTAAAACTGATGGTCCCTTTGGTCCCGGTTATCACATACGAAAGCCCCATTTTGCGCCCGCAGGCGACGCGAGAAGTTTCAATCACGCCCTGTGCACCGCCCGCAAAACGCACCATCGCGTGCGCCTGATCTTCGTTTTCCACCGCCACCTTTTGCGATGAACCGGCCTGCGCCGGGCGTTCCGGCACCACAATCTTCAAATCACCGCAGACCTGTTGAATATCACCGACCAGATACTGGGCCATGTTGACGATATGCGCAGCCAGATCGCCGAGCGCTCCCAGCCCTGCGGTCTCTTTAAAGCAGTGCCAGTGAATGGGCGAAAGTGGGTCGGCCATATAGTCTTCGTTGTGGGTGCCGTAGAAGTGGATCACCTCGCCAATCTCACCGCGCTCGACGATCTCTTTCGCCAGCTTCGCCGTCGGGTTTTTCATGTAATTAAACCCCACCAGCGTTTTCACCCCGGCCCGCTTCGCCGCTTCAACCATCTCGTGAGCGTCACGCGCATTGAGCGCCAGCGGCTTTTCCGAGTAGACGTGCTTGCCGTGGCGAATCGCCTCCAGCGCCATCTCTTTGTGCAAATGATTGGGTGAACAAATATCCACTACATCAATGGCCGGGTCGGCCACCAGCGCGCGCCAGTCCCCGGTTGAACGGTTAAAGCCAAACGCCTGCGCCCGCTGCGCCGCCAGCTCCGGCGTGACTTCGGCAACCATTTCGCGCACCAGCTTGCCGCGCAGGTCGAACACCGTCGGCGCCTGGGCATAGGCGATGGCGTGCGCCCTGCCGATATACCCGGTGCCAATCAATCCAATGCGTACCTCTTTCATTATTTATCCCTCACAATGCGCCGCGACGGCTCTTGGCATAGGTGTCGAACGCCACCGCCAGAACGATAATTAACCCGGTAATAATTTGCTGGTAGTAAGCTGAGACGTTCATCAGGACCAGGCCGTTAATCAGAATACCCATGATGATTGAGCCGATAATGGTGCCGCCGATCCGCCCGTATCCGCCCATTAACGACGTTCCGCCGATCACCACCGAGGCGATAACGCGCAGCTCAAACGAGATCCCGGCCACCGCCTCAGCGCTGCCCAGACGCGCGCTGAGAATGAAGCCCGCCAGCCCGGCAAGACAGCCAATCAGCACATACACGCTCACCAGTACCCGTTTGACGTTGACCCCCGCCAGACGCGCCGCTTCCGGGTTGCCGCCAATGGCGTACACAAAGCGACCCCAGCGGGTTTTATGCAGCGCCAGATAGCCGCCGATAGCCACCAGCGCGAAGATCCAGATAGGAATGGAAATGCCGAGCAGCTCGCCGCGTCCCCACCAGCGGTAGCCCGCATCGAAACCGGCGATCGGCGCTCCGTCGTTTACCACCAGCGTCAGGCCGCGCCAGATGGTCATCCCACCGAGGGTGACGATAAACGGCGGCAGGCGCAGGCGAGTCACGCCGAGTCCGTGCAGAAAGCCAATCGCGGTGCCCATCGCGAGGCAAATTCCCAGCCCAACCAGCCAGCTCAGGCCGCCCCAGGCGTTCGGGTCAACGGTGGTAAAGTTGTCGCCCTTAATCACATACGCGGCGGTCATGGCGCAGACCGCGAGAATGGACCCCACCGACAGGTCGATCCCGGCGGTCAGAATGACAAAGGTCATCCCTACGGCCATGATCCCGTAGATCGACACTTCGGTCAGAATGTTGAAAATATTACGTTCAGAGAGAAAATTGCTGTTCTGCAACTGGAAGAAAATCAGCAGCAGGATCATAAAAATCAGCACGCCGAAGCGCTCAAAAAAGGCGATGGGATCGAGGCGTCCGGCACGTTTACCCGGAACCTGCGTTTTAGAAATCATCTGCGTCATGAGAAACTCCGTTATGCCGCGTTCAGGGCGTTGTGGTTGATGGCCATCATCGTCATCAGCCGCTCGTCGTTGGCGTCATCGCCGTGGATCTCGCCGGTCACACGACCTTCACTCAGGGTGATTATCCGGTCGGAAACCGCCATTACTTCAGGCAGATCGGAGGAGATCACTATCACCGCCACGCCCTTTTTCGCCATTTCAAACAGCACCTGATGCACCTCTGATTTAGTGCCGACATCAATGCCACGCGTCGGCTCATCGACGATCAGCACGCGGGGATTGAGCGCCATGCAGCGCGCCAGAATCACTTTTTGCTGGTTGCCACCGGAGAGCTTGCGCACTTCCTGGGCGCTGTTGACCATTTTGATCTGCAGCGCCTGGCGATAAGCCTCAATCAGCGCATCCTCTTTGCGGGTGTTGACGAACCAGCGCCAATGCAACAGAGAAGAGAGGCTGGAGAGCGACAGGTTGTCGCGAATCGACAACCCCAGCACCGCGCCCTCTTTTTTGCGATCTTCAGGGACCATCGCCACGCCCTGATCCAGGGCATACAGCGGATCGCGCGGCAGGTACGGCACGCCATCCAGTTCAAAGGTGCCAGAGGTAAAGGCGTCGGCGCCAAACAGACAGCGCGCGACTTCAGTGCGCCCGGCGCCCACCAGCCCGGCAATGCCTAACACTTCTCCGGCATGGACGTGAAAGCTGATGTCATGCAGCGCAATGCCGTGCGGATCCAGCGGCGGTTTTACGCGGCTTAGTCCCTTGATCGCCAGGCGGACAGGTTTGTCCTGATGATGGGTTTCACTCGGCGGGCGACGATTAAACGCCACGTCACGCCCAACCATCAGGCGGATCAGCTGTTCTACCGTGGTCTGGGCAACCTCGCCGCTGCCGGTAAAGCGGCCATCCTGGAAAACGGTAAACCGATCGCAGAGTTGGAACACTTCGTGTAGACGGTGGGTGACATAAATAATGCTCACACCGCGGCTTTTGAGCTCCCGCACCACCCGATGCAGGCTTTCCACTTCGCTGTCGCTCAGTGCGGCAGAAGGCTCATCCATGATGATCAGCTTCGCATTGAGGGTCAGCGCACGGGCAATTTCCACCATTTGTTGTTGTGCCACGCTCAGGCGAGCCACTGCGGTGGTTGGCGCCACGTTCAACTGCAGATAATCCAGAATCACCTGCGCTTCCTGATTCACCGCCTTTTCATCAACAATCAGATTGCGTTTGCGCGGTTCACGTCCGAGGAACATATTCTCGGCGACGGTCATATTCGGCAGCAGGTTAAATTCCTGATAGATAGTGATAATGCCCTTGTTCTGCCGCTCAACGGGGGAATCATCCACCGGCAACGTTTCACCGTTGAACCAGATATCACCGCGAGTTTGCGGCTGCGCGCCCGCCAGCGCCTTCAGCAAGGTCGATTTTCCTGCGCCGTTTTCACCCAGCAGCGCGTGAATCTCACCTGCCCCAACGGTCAATTGCGCGCTGCTCAGCGCCCAGACGCCGGAAAAACTTTTTGCCAGGTCGGTCACATTCAGTAAGGGTTGCGACATCAGCCTGCTCCTCCTTTAGAGTGAGCCGCCGAAAATCATTCAAGTTGCATCAAGGCGGCAAGTCTGAGAATCCCCAGGAGCTTACTCAAGTAAGTGACTGGGGTGAGCAGATGCAGCCAACACAGAGGCAGCTTGAAGGATGACGTGTATAAATTAGTTACCGGCCTCGTTAATACGCTCAGCCTGCTGCAGGGTCTCTTTGGTGATAAGCGTTGGCGGATAGTCCGCGCCGGTGATCGGCTTCTTCTCACGCACGTTGGCGACCAGCTGGCTCATCGCCGTGGTGACCGCAAAGCCAGGACGCTGATCCGCCGTCACCGCCATCCAGCCATCACGCACACGCGCCAGCGCTTCCGGCACCGCATCGAAGCCCGTTACCAGCACTTCACCGGGTTTCATCCCCTGGGCTTGCAGCGCTTCAATGGCCCCCAGCGCCATGTCGTCGTTAGCGGAGAGGATCACCTGCGGACGTTTCGGCAACGAAGGCAGCACGCTCTCAACAATGCGCATCCCTTCAGAACGCATCCAGTTACCCGTCTGATCGGCGACGATCTTGTACTTTTCGCCACCCGCTTTCAGGCTGTCGCGAATACCCTTGGTCCGTTCAATGTTGGAAGACGATCCCGGCTGGCCGGTGAGCAGAATAATGTCCGCCCCTTCAGGGAATTTGGTTTTCACAAAGTCGCCAATCACCTGGCCACCTTTGTAGTTGTTGGCACCGAAGTGCGGCACTTTCTTCTGGCTGTCAACGGAGCGGTCAAGCGTGACAACCGGCAGTTTTGCATCCTGGATTTCATCTACCGCGCTGGAGACGGCGTTAACATCATTGGGGGAGACGATAAATCCCTGCGCCCCACGGGTGATGGCGTTTTCCAGGTCAGCGACCTGCTTCGGCGAGCTACCCTGCCCGTCAAGAACCTGTAGATTTACGCCCATCTCTTTTGCGGCTTTCACCGCCGTACGCTGCATGTGGACTTCAAACGGCATCGCCAGGTTTGGCGTACTGAACACGATCTGTTCGTTTTCAGCCATTGCTGTCCCGGAGGTCATGGCGATGAGGACAGCTAAGATCAGTTTTTTCATTATTATGTCTCTCTGTGTAGGGGGGTTGGGTATAACAATCAGAGGAGAACTTCACGCTGGCTGTGCAGGGATTCCAGCGCTTTATCCGCGAGGTACAGCGCACGCTCACCGTCATCACCGCTGCAATCCGGGACCGCTTCGCCACGCAGCACGGCCACAAAATGTTCCCATTCCGCGGCATAAGCTGATTTGTAGCGTTGCAGGAAGAAATGTTCCGGCAGGGCACTGGTGCAGCCGGTCTTGCCATAGTGCTGCACCTGATTTTCCAGAATGTTGCCCGCGCACAGCAGCCCTTCAGAGCCGTGCAGCTCCAGGCGCTGGTCATAACCGTAAGCAGAGCGGCGGCTGTTGACGATGGTCGCCATCGCGCCGGAAGCATATTTCAGGACGATAAATGCGGTATCGATGTCCCCGGCTTCACCAATCGCCGGGTCGACCAGGTTGCTGCCCTGGGCGTATACCGAGACCGGCTCTTCTCCCATGATAAAACGCGCCATATCAAAATCATGGATAGTCATATCGCGGAACATCCCGCCGGACACACGGACATATTCAGCCGGCGGCGGTGACGGGTCGCGGGAAATGATCAGCAGGGATTCCGGCTTACCGATACGCCCGGCCAGCACATCCGTTTTCACGCGGCGAAACTGCGGATCGAAGCGGCGGTTAAAACCGATAAACAGCGGTACGTCGTACTCTTTGACCACTTTCAGGCAATCGCGAACGCGGGCCAGGTCCAGATGTACCGGTTTCTCGCAGAAGATGGCCTTACCGTGACGGGCAGCCAGTTCAATCAGATCCGCGTGGGTATCCGTGGCGGAGGCGATCAGCACGGCATGAACGTTCGGGTCAGTCATCGCCTCATCCAGGCTCTGCAGACGGGCCTGATATTGCGAGGCAAGACGGGTGGCAAATTCCTGATTCGGGTCGACAACGGACCAGAGTGTGGTGGCACTGTGACTGGCAATGTTAGCTGCATGTACCTGGCCAATTCGGCCAGCGCCCAGTAAAGCAATGTTAAACATAACGGCTCCCGGTGTTGGTGAATGCGATGAACTAACGACACTATAAATAAAACATTTATTTCATTTTTATAAATAGTGAAAATTATGTTTTTGAGTGCAGGTTAACACTTTTGAGATAAGTGAGACAAAATCTGTTATCAATATCACAACATCAACGGGTGCCAGATAGGGAAATTCGCCCTCTTCCGGTCGGGAAGAGGGCAACGTGTAAAAAACTAGGAGAAATGAAATGAAAATTTCGTTATGGCGGATTGCCGGATGGCGGTGCTAACGCCTTATCCGGCCGTTAACCATAGTCCGTAGGCCGGGTAAGCGCAGCGCCATCCGGCATGACTCTACCTCAGTACTGACGGGCGTTTTTCAGCTGCGTTAGCGTCTGTTCTGCGGCCTGGCGTACCGCAGGTGATTCAGCCATCTGCGCATCGCCGGTTCGCCACCATGAGGCGTAATCATGGGTCATGGTTTTCGGCAGTACTTTGATGTCCAGCAGCGTCGGGCCGGGATGCGCACGTGCCGCCGCCAGCGCCGCCAGCAGGCTTTGCTCATCATGAACCTTCCACGCACGACAGCCGTAGCTTTCGGCATTTTGGGCAAAATCGACCTTCACCAGCGACCCGTCCAGCCGCCCGGTTTGCGGGTTGCGATGGCGATTTTCGGTAGCAAAACTGCCCATCCCATGGCCCATCTGCAGATTGTTAATGCAGCCAAAGCTGGCATTATCAAACAGCAGGATGGTGACTTTTATGCCCTCCTGCACGGCGGTCTGCAGCTCAGAGTGCAGCATCATGTACGAACCATCGCCCACCATGGCGTACACTGGCTGCTGTGGTTTTGCCAGCCTGGCCCCGACGGCGGCGGCAATCTCGTACCCCATACAGGAATAGCCGTATTCCAGGTGATAGCTGTCCGGCGTTTTAACTTGCCAGAGTCGCTGTAAATCCCCCGGTAACGAACCGGCCGCGCCCACCACAATGGCGTTATCTTCAATATGCTGGTTGATAAGCCCCAGTACCCGCGTCTGGGTCAGGCGGGTGTTGAGCGTGTCGCCATATTCCGCCAGTTGCGCATCAAGATGCCCTGCCACTTCGGGCGCATCATCAGGACGCCAGTCGCGCGTCCATAAACGCTGGCACTCTTCGCGCCAGGCCGATTGCGCGACAGCAATCTCATCTCCCCAACGGCTACGATACGCCGTCATGGCCTGCGTTAACGCGGTCAACCCGGTTTGGGCATCGGCAATCAGCGCGGTAGCATCCAGCTTTAAAGCGTCAAATTCCGCCACGTTCAGCAGCAGAAATTCCACGTCCGGGTGCGAGAACAAGGCTTTCGAACCGGTGGTAAAGTCGGTGAGACGTGTGCCAATGCCAATAACCAGATCGGCCTGGGTTGCCAGTTGATTCGCCGCCATACCTCCCGTCACGCCGATACCGCCCAGGTTAAGTGGGTGGTCACTTACCAGCGCGCCCTTTCCGGCCTGGGTTTCAGCAAACGGCAGATGCAGCGTCTCGACAAACGTACGAAACGCCTCATGTGCGCCGGCGTAACGCACGCCACCACCGCACACCACCAGCGGGCGCTGTTTACGCGCAATCAGCGCCCGGGCCCTCTCCAGACGCTGAGGGTCAGGCGGTCGGCGTTCAATGTAGTGAACACGGCGCGCGAAGAAGCTAAGCGGATACTCCCAGACCTCACCTTGCACATCCTGCGGCAGGCAAATCGTCACTGCGCCAGTATCTGCGGGGTCAGTAAGTGTTCGCATCGCACTTAACATTGCGCTCATTAACTGCTCTGGACGGTTAATACGATCCCAGTAACGAGAGACCGGACGGAAGCAGTCGTTGGTGCTGATGCTAAGATCATGATACTGCTCAATCTGCTGTAATACCGGGTCCGGCTGGCGGCTGGCGTAAACATCCCCCGGCAACAGCAGCAGCGGAATGCGGTTCGCCGTGGCGGTTGCCGCCGCCGTCACCATATTGGCCGCTCCGGGACCTACCGACGATGTCACGGCCCAAATACGCTGTCGGCGATGCTGTTTGGCGAACCCTGTCGCCATATGCGCAATTCCCTGCTCATTACATCCCTGCATCACCTTCAGATGCCCGGCATCCTGCTCCAGCGCCTGGCCGATTCCGAGCACATTACCGTGACCAAAGATGGTCGCCACGCCCTCCACGAAGGGCGTTTCATGTCCATCAACGCAGACATATTGTTGATTGAGGAATTTGACCAGCGCCTGGGCCATGGTCATACGTTCGGTTTGCATAGCGCCTCCTGTCAGCCCAGCGTCGGCATGGAGAACGCCGCGCCCGTGTCCTGCTGCATTTCCGGCCAGCGTGCGGTGACGGTTTTCATTCGGGTGTAGAAACGCACGCCGTCGTTGCCGTGAACGTTGAGCGCACCAAAGATAGAGCGTTTCCAGCCGCCAAAGCTGTGGAACGCCATCGGGACCGGGATCGGGACGTTTACCCCAACCATCCCGGCCTGAACCTCTTCGCAGAAACGACGCGCGCAGCCGCCGTCACGGGTGAAGATAGCCGTGCCATTACCATATTCATGACGGTTAATCAGTTCCACCGCGCTGGCGTAATCTGCTACCCGCACCACAGAAAGTACCGGTCCAAAAATCTCTTCTTTATAGATGGTCATCTCTGTCGTGACCTTGTCGAACAACGTCGGCCCGACAAAGTAGCCCTGCTCATGACCTTTGACGCTAAAGCCACGACCGTCAACGCGCAAACGGGCACCCTGAGATTCACCGCTATCAATATAGCCGAGTACTTTACTGCGGTGCGCCGAGGAGATCAGCGGTCCCATTTCATTTTCCGGCGTCTGGTCCAGGCCCGGCCCGACGCGCAGCGCCGCAATCTGTTGTTCCAGTCGGGCGCAGAGTTCATCTGCCGTTTTATCGCCGACGGCCAGGACGACGGAAAGCGCCATGCAGCGTTCCCCTGCCGCGCCATAAGCTGCGCCCATAATGGCGCTGGTGGCCATCTCCATGTCGGCATCCGGCATTAAAATACAGTGGTTTTTTGCCCCACCGAGCGCCTGACAGCGTTTACCGTGAGCCGATGCAGTTTGATAAATGTATTCGGCTATGGGGGTTGAACCGACAAAGCTCACGGCCTGAACCCGCGGGTCGGTCAGCAGCACGTCTACCGACGCTTTATCGCCCTGAACCACGTTGAACACACCGTCCGGCAGCCCCGCCTGTTGCAGCAGTTTTGCCAGTTCGAGCACCAGAGAAGGATCTTTTTCCGACGGCTTCAGCACAAAGGTGTTGCCGGTCGCCAGCGCGATGGGGAACATCCACATCGGCACCATCGCCGGGAAGTTAAACGGCGTGATCCCTACGCACACACCGAGCGGCTGCATCAGCGAGTGGCTATCGACGCCCGTTCCCACGTTGGCTGAGTGCTCACCTTTTTGCAGGTGAGGAATCCCACAGGCAAACTCCACCACTTCCAGACCTCGGGTGATTTCGCCGACGGCATCAGAGAACACTTTGCCATGCTCTTCGCTGATTAATCGGGCAAGTCGCGTCATGTTCTCTTCCAGCAAAGCCTTAAAGCGGAACATCACTCGCGCACGCTTTAGCGGAGAATGCCGCGCCCATGCAGGAAAGGCTTCATGCGCCGCCGCAACGGCCTGCTCGGTTTCCTGTACCGTACTCATCACCACCTGGCGGATTTGTTCGCCGGTGGCTGGGTTGAAGATTGCCTGCACACGCTGGCCTGAACCGGTGACACATTCGCCGTGAATAAAATTCGCTACCGTCTCCATCCTTAACCTCTCGCTGTTGATACGTGGCTGTTACCTGAACACTGTTCTCTGTGTACTATATATGAAACAAATATTCCATTTTAAGTTGAAATAAAACAAATATTGATTAATGTGATCAAGGGTGGATTTTTATGTTAACAAGCAGCATTGCCAGAATAATCTGGCTATCCGTGTATTTCACGCGAAGAGAGGATTGAAGCTTTTGTTTCATTTTTAACAGCAATTGAATCATCAACGTTTAAAAGACGCGGCTTTGCGTTTAGAATCATAAAACGATGTAACAGGAGGTAAAATGACGACAGCAACCAGCCTGAACGAGCTGCAGCAGCAAATCCGCGATCGCTACGATAGCCTGAGCAAGAGGCTGCAGCAGGTGTCCCGCTATGTGCTGGATAATACCAATAGCGTGGCCTTCGATACGGTTGCCGTCATTGCCGAGCGTGCCGGAGTACCGCCATCGACGCTGATCCGCTTTGCTAATGCCTTTGACTTCTCCGGTTTCAACGAAATGAAACAGCTGTTTCGTATGAACCTGGTGGAAGAGACCGCCAGCTACAGCGACCGCGCACGACTGTTTCGTGAAATGGAAAGTGAAGCGGTGCCGGAAACCCCGCTGGACATCCTGCAGGAATTTGCCCGTTCGAATGCGCAGGCCTTACAGCAGCTGGCGGCCCGCGCTGAACCCGAAATGCTGGTACGTGCAGTACAACTGTTGGCAGATGCCGACACGATTTACATCGCTGGTTTACGACGCTCATTTAGCGTAGCCGCCTATCTTACTTATGCCCTGAGCCATCTTGAGTGCCGCCCTATTCTGCTCGACGGGATGGGGGGAATGCTGCGCGAACAGATAAACCGCATTAAAGCGAACGATATCGTAGTGTCGATTAGCTTCTCGCCTTACGCAGAAGAAACCGTCATGGTCAGTGAAACGGCAGCGAATGCCGGTGCTCGCCAGATAGTGATTACCGACAGCCAGATCAGTCCGCTGGCAACGTTCAGCGATCTCTGCTTTGTGGTGAAAGAGGCGCAGGTCGACGCCTTTCGATCGCAGTCTGCCACGCTGTGTCTGGTGCAATCGTTAGTGGTAGCGCTGGCGTACAAATTAGGTGATGGCAGCAACGAAAAAAGCCGTTCGGCTGGGTAAGTATGGCAACCAGGCCATTGAAAGGACGAACCTATCGCGACGAATGCCGGATAACAGGTATCTGGCACGTCGCGAGCGCAATCATCTTACGCGCTGATTTTGCATACTTGCCTTAACGGCGACGTTGCTCATTTCGCATAATAAAAACAGAAACGTCGGCTAAATGACCTGTGCCAGACGGCGAATACCGTCAACAATAGCCGCGGGTGGATGATTTGCAAAACCAATCATAACCCCTTGTCGAGCAGCTTCCCCATGATAATAATGGCTCAATGATTGTATTCCCATGCCAAGCATTCTGGCTTTTTCCTCAACATCTTTTCCCGTCAACGCATTATGCAGCCAGCACACAATATGCACACCGGAATCAGAAGGTTGAACAGTCATTTTATCGGCAAGATAGTATTGAATAGCATTGACCAATGCGGCCCTTCTCTCGTAACACGCCTTACGGATTCGACGAACATGACTGGCGTAGTGCCCATCTTCAATAAAACTCGCCAGTACAGCCTGCTCAAGATAGCTGGTTCCAATATCTGAAAAATATTTCGTCACGACAAACTGTTCTTTTAAACCGGGTGGGACCACTAAAAAGCCTAAACGAAACTCTGGGTACATCATTTTAGAGAATGTCCCGGCATAGATGACCCGCTGATGCTGATCTAATCCTTGCAATGCTTGCAAAGAGCGTTCGGCATAACGAAACTCACTATTATAATCATCTTCAAATATCCATGCCCGATTTAACTTAGCCCATTCCAGTAATTCAAGTCGCCGCGATGAACTCAGCGTTCCGCTCAATGGATATTGATCTGAAGGAACGACATAGGCCAATTTTGCGTGAGGAAAATGAGTAATACCATATTGAACATTCATTCCCTCGTTATCTACCTGCACGGGTCTTACTATTGCCCCTGTTGACATAAATACCCCACGCGCACCTTTATACCCGGGGTCATCCAGCCAAACTTCATTTCCTTTTGAAAGCAGCGCCCGCGCAGTAATATTTAATGCCTGCTGAATACCGTTGACGATGATAATTTGATCTTCACTGCAGTTAACGCCCCGAGTCGTTTTAATATAGTGGCAAACCGCTTTTCTTAAGGGATGAAAACCACAGGGACTGGTGTGAGAACCCAACTGATGCCGGGATTGTCTCCAGACTCGTCCCAGCAACTTTCCCCATAAGGTATGAGGGAAGAGGTCGGTACACCCCACGCCAATGGCGAAGAGTCGATTGGGTTCACGCCCTTCATAATCCCCTGACCACAAGTCGTGCACAGCCGCGATGTCGGCATTGACCTGCCCCTCTGACGGCAGCTCATCCTCCGGCCTCATTTTAGGATAGTCATTACTTATGCTTCGGTCAGGAATATTTTGTGTGACAAATGTTCCAGCACCTTTGCGTGTCAGAATATACCCTTCGTCTAATAAACGGTCATAACCGGCAATAACCGAGTTGCGTGAAATTGACATCATCTCGGACAATGCCCGGGTTGAGGGTATCTTCGTACCTGACGCTAAGCGTCCTTCCACAATAGCGTTACGCAGAGCATAATAGACCTGTTCCTTAATAACGCCTTTTGCTAAAAAAAGCTCCTGAAATAAAGGTGCCGTGTTTTTTTTCATGACGTTCACTCTTACGGTAAAAGTGGATCCTATCAATATATACAAAGTGTCTCTTTGCGGTGATTCATACATTATTTAGGATAACCACAATACAAAACACGCTAGCTAAACCTATCAGGAGAACTATGAGTAACCAAAATACTGATACACCCATTACTCTCGAGCCCGTCACACAACAAGACTACGCCAGCTGGCTTCCTCTATGGCTAAACTACCAGATTTTTTATCGCACTAACATTTCAGAAAAGGTAACACAATTAACCTGGGAACGTTTTCTCAATCCCGTGGAGCCCATTTTTTGTGCTGTCGCGAAGTCTGACGGTAAAATTGTCGGCCTGGTGCATTATCTCTTCCATCGCTCAACATGGTCTGAGTCACATTATTGCTATCTGGAAGATTTGTTTGTTAGCGAAGATGCCCGGGGCAAACACATCGGTAAGCAGCTTATCGAGTATGTTCAGCGGCACGCCCGTAAACGCCATGCTTCAAGATTATACTGGCACACCCATGAAACGAACCTTCGCGGGCAGCGCCTTTATGACTGGGTTGCCAGCAAAAGCGGGATGATCGAATATCGCATGTAAAATAAACGGCAGATGAGGCCATCTGCGGCTCTCTCACAGGGCCGCAGAAGCGAGGCCGCGCCGCTGGATAACCAGAGCCGTTAAGCACCTTATCCGCACGGGAAAACGACATATTCCTATATATTATAAGATGAATAATGCAAACAAATATTATTTTTCAATGTGTTGCCAATGTTTGATTTTTTATGAATTTTATTTCCATGACAAACTATCCTACACTTGTTTTTACGCATATATATAGCAGGAATATCCCATGAACGAACCGTCTGGATACCATCGTTCGTTGTGCAGAAAAAATACAAGCGATATGCATTTTCATACTTTCGGGTGATAACAATTTCGATCAAGCATTTTATTCATCATTTAAGGAGAGAAACAGGATACCAGAATTGCAACGCATGTTGCCTTGCTGGTAGTAAACGAAGCAATTGATTGATGGTGTAGAGTAAAATGAATCAAATACGAGAATCATTAAACAATGTTGTATTCCCGGATAACATGCCTGACTCCTGGCCCTATCAATCCTGGTGTTCCCCGGCAGATATTGACACCGATATTACCTGGTATTCTTTTACTGAGCTTGATTTAACACTCAACGCCTGGCTAGGACAAAACGCCTTAATCCCTGTGCGAGCATCTGTTTGGGGGTTTGTTTATGAGAATGAACCATTAGTCCAGATAAATATCAAAGATGATACTGCATTTATTGCAATTAACCGGAGATTCTACTCATGGGTAATTATTGTTGCAGGAACCTATAACTTAAATATCAGCCTCGATTTATCCACGATCTTTAAGCACACGGCATTAGCAGATACGGCTCTATGTATGATTGCCAATAGAGTTGATACTCAATCAGTAGACGTCTCACTGAACACAGCAAAATCTTTTATGAACTTTGTTTTCTTCCATGAGCTGGTTCATCTAATATGCAGTCATCATGCGTTTTTTCAGCACAATGGAAATCAGCAGTCCTACATCAGAACCATGGCGTTTATTGCTGATTTTTTAGCTTTCGAAAACTCATTTATGCCTTTAAGCGGTAATGACGCTACACACAAACGAAATAGAGATCTGGAAATCGGTACCGCCCGCTGCCTTGGTTTTATAATAGCTTCCTATTTCATCATCAAAACTAAACAAATGAACACCGTAAACGTCTACCCTACGGTAAATGAAAGAACTATCTTGTTACTGAGCTATATATTATCACCCTATTTAAAAAGAGGTGAGTGGGCAAACATGTTGTTGAAACATGAAGCCAGAGGAATAATGGATGCCTATACTCGACGAAGGAAATTAGGATTTAACCTAGACAATGATGATTGTATCATCTCTACTGATTACGCCACATGTCATTGCAACTGTAGTCAATGCAGTGCTTTCGCCACGGAGATATACACAAAGGCCAGATCATTAAATACCGAAGTATTAAATCATATGGATGTCTACGCTGAATGTTTCTCTAAGAGCAGAAGCATAATTACCTATCCAAATCTGGGGACGATAAACAATAAAAAATCTTATTTTTGTGGTTTAAAACACCCAATGTTATTTTCATTAGAGAATTCAATCAAGCGATTGATTTAGTCCACTTGAATGCATTAACGCCATGTGCAAACGACAAAAACTCATCAGCGCGGCACGCGAGGATGTTAACCCTAACTTCCAACTGCCTGCAGAATTGATTTTACGCATCGCCGCACAATGTGGCCGCGATGAAATCGCGGATGCGCAACCCATTAGGTCAGACGCATAAATCTTACCACTCACATCGTAAACCTGGAGATAGAGCCAAAATGACACCGCCCTCCCGTTGAAAAACCACATACAAAAGGAGTATATCCATACCGACGTTTATACTCCTGTGGTTGTTTTAATTTTACGCAACGCGTTCTACTACAGTAGGAAACGTCATCCCGTTGATTGAGATAATAATCATTAAGATCATCTTTAATACCATAATAAATACCACCAACTAATCATTATGGGGATATTAGAGATAAACAAAATGAGGCATGGCAAAAAATATACTACCCATGAATGCAATAGCGCATTTATCGCAGCAATGCAAAACTCTGGATTGATTATTAATGAACAATCAAAAACTACCCAATCGCCGTTATGTCCTGTATAGTTAGAAACGTTAAGCGTTTCTCTGCTGTCAGAACTTACTATAATTCTTTATTTTCAAGATATAGCTATGTTTTTGCATTAATTAAGAAAATGAGTTTAATAACACGCATATCTGACAACCCGTCATTTAATAAAAACGTTGCGTCAGAAGCATTAAAAATACTAAAAACATAAATTTTATACATGTGAATAATTCTCATATTTATTTATTGAGGTTTAGAGGTCCTATGTTACAAACAGATTTTCTCAAGAGCAGTGCCAGCATCATTCACAATAAAAAAGTGAAAATGGATAAGTACTGGAATACTTATACGATGTCACTGTTAAAGCAAATCGTACTCACTGAAAACACTTACTATCATCAGGTTGTCCCGTGCCAAAACAGCAGGTTGATGATCACGCTTTTTGGTAGCATTCAGTTTGATATCATACGCACAAGCAACTTCGGCAATGTCACGATTGATTATCAGTTACATGCTCAGGGGTTGGAACATTTGACCATTCCTTCCTCCAGCATCAATGAAGAAGGTCTGCTTGATGGTGTCATCCCTCTGTCAGATAAAACGAAAGTGTTTGAACACTACCTGACTAAACTAAAGCCTTTATACAGAACCTTGTCAGAAATATCGTTGCAGGATAACTCATGATTGTCAGACCCGAACAACATTGGCTCAAACTCTTATTTTCGTGGCGGGGTTCGGTCATGAAGAAGATATTGCCAAAGTTGTTCTTATTCTCCATGTTAAATGCCTTATATTTATTCATTATTCCGTTATGGCATATGCATGGAATAATCGCAAAAGAGAACCCGATTGCCTTTATTGGCATTTCTATTTCGATATTTCTTGGCTTCCGCAACAATGCGGCATGGATGCGTTACTCTGAAGCCAGAAATTTGTGGGGTAATTTATTAATTACGGCACGCTCATTAGTTCGTGAGATTAAAAACACCACACCGGCAACCCAGGCGGAAATACTCAGCGTCGTTCATTTACTCGTGAGTTACTGCTATGCTCTGAAATCTGCACTTCGTCATGAAAGTACACCAGAGATAGTGTCAAACTGTGCTCCACATCTGCGAGAACAACGTAACATAACCACCCCCTGCAATGCTCTTCTGCTGGAGATTGGCGCGTGGCTTCATCAGCATCGGCAGAACGATCTTAACTATCAAAACTTAAATCAGTATCTCAATACTATCAGTACTATTCAGGGCGGTTGCGAGCGTATCAGTAATACCCCGATCCCGTTTGCTTATACATTGATATTACATCGCACCGTCTATATTTTTTGTGCCATTTATCCGTTGCTTATTATCAATAATTTTGGCGCACTATCCGTGCTGTTTTCATTGTTTACCACCTATGCTTTACTTGCACTTGATGCGATTGCTGCAGAACTGGAAGACCCCTTTGGTTGCGAGGATAACGATCTGCCGTTAAATGCCATCTGTAATGCGATAGAAATCGATCTGCGTGAAATGGTCGGCGATACGTTATTGCCCGCAAAAGTTAGACCTGACAAATACTATCGACTCGTTTGATACGACACTATCAGACAGGCTTCGGGTTACGATGAAGATGGACTGACCCCACGCCCGTAGACAAATT
>NZ_SZXC01000050.1:0-172048 GCF_005281055.1 Citrobacter sp. wls711
TAAGAAGCCTGCTTAGGAAACTAAGCAGGATTTTTGCTTTTCTACTTTCTCTTTCGTCCTATTTGTCATCTTACTCCGTTGTAACAGATAAAATCGTTTTCTCTTCCCGCCTGTCGCTGTAGTCTCATCACAGTCGCTAATATATCGACTGCAATGTGCGTAACCTTATTCCAATACTAATAACAAAAAATCAGTACAGACAGGATAGCTATGGATTCCACCCTCATCTCCGCGAGTCCTCAGGAGGACTCCTCTTTACATCATCGCGATCGCGCTCGACGTGCCGCACTGGGCAGCTTCGCCGGTGCCGTAGTCGATTGGTATGATTTTCTGCTGTATGGCATCACCGCCGCGTTAGTCTTTAACCGCGAGTTTTTCCCGCAAGTCAGCCCGGCGATGGGCACGCTCGCGGCCTTTGCCACCTTTGGTGTCGGATTTTTATTCCGCCCATTAGGCGGAGTTATCTTCGGTCACTTCGGCGATCGTCTTGGCCGCAAACGTATGCTGATGCTTACCGTCTGGGTGATGGGTATTGCTACGGCGTTGATTGGCATCATCCCCTCTTTTGACACTATCGGTTGGTGGGCTCCAGTACTGCTGGTAACACTACGCGCCATTCAGGGATTTGCCGTCGGCGGCGAATGGGGTGGCGCGGCGTTACTCTCTGTCGAAAGCGCGCCAAAAAATAAAAAAGCCTTCTACAGCAGCGGCGTGCAGGTGGGTTATGGCGTTGGCCTATTGCTCTCGACCGGATTGGTTTCGCTGATCAGTTCGCAAACAACCGATGAGCAGTTCCTGAGTTGGGGCTGGCGCATCCCATTCCTGTTCAGCATCGTGCTGGTGCTTGGTGCATTATGGATGCGTAACCGCATGGATGAATCAGCTGAGTTCGAGCAGCAAAAACAGGAACCTCTGCCCGAGAAAAAGCGGCTGCCGGTCGTTGAGGCGTTAATCCGCCATCCGGGCGCGTTTTTAAAGATAATCGCCCTGCGCCTGTGTGAGCTGCTGACCATGTATATCGTCACCGCGTTTGCACTCAACTATTCCACGCAAAATCTGGGTCTACCGCGCGAGCTATTTCTGAATATCGGTCTGTTAGTGGGTGGGTTGAGCTGTCTGACCATCCCCTGTTTCGCCTGGCTTGCTGACCGCTTCGGCCGCCGACGGGTCTACATTACCGGCGCTCTGGTCGGCACGCTCTGTGCCTTTCCGTTCTTTATGGCCCTTGAGGCACAGTCTATCTTTTGGATTGTATTCTTCGCCATTATGCTGGCAAACATCGCCCACGACATGGTGGTCTGCGTACAACAGCCAATGTTTACCGGGTTGTTTGGCGCCAGTTACCGTTACAGCGGTGCTGGCGTTGGCTATCAGGTAGCCAGCGTCGTTGGCGGCGGCTTTACCCCGTTTATTGCCGCGGCACTGGTGACCTTCTCGGGCGGAAACTGGCACAGCGTAGCCATATACCTGATGGCGGGGTGTCTTATTTCTGCCGCGACCGCAATTCTGATGAAAGATAAACCACACGGCTAAGCCGTTCTGCGAGGGCCGTTCGGCCTTCGCAGATTCTTCCTTAACGTCTGACTTTTGTTTCACATTCCTGTGACATACTATCGGGAGAGCAGCACATCTGTGGAACAAGGAGACAGACATGAACAATAAGGGCTCCAGCCTGACCCCGGCTCAGGCACTGGATAAACTGGACGCATTGTATGAGCAATCGGTTAAGGCTCTGCGTAGCGCCATTGGCAAGTACATTGAAACCGGGACGCTTCCTGACATCATCGCCCGAGATAAAGGTCTTTTTGTTTACCCTTCACTTTCTGTGACCTGGGATGGCAGCGCAACGAATCCTCCAAAAACACGCGCCTATGGCCGTTTTACCCATGCTGGCTGCTATACCACGACCATTACTCGCCCGTCTCTGTTCCGACCTTATCTTGAAGAACAGCTCACCCTGCTGTACCAGGATTACGATGCGCATATCTCTGTCGAACCGTCCCAGCACGAGATCCCCTATCCCTACGTGATAGACGGTTCTGAGTTGACGCTCGACCGCTCAATGAGCGCCGGATTAACGCGCCATTTCCCCACTACCGAACTGTCGCAGATTGGCGATGAAACCGCGGATGGAACATTTCACCCGGCAGAATTTTCTCCCCTGTCGCACTTCGACGCCCGACGCATTGATTTTTCACTTGCACGCCTGCGCCATTACACCGGCACACCGGTAGAACATTTTCAGCCCTTCGTACTGTTCACCAACTACACTCGCTATGTCGATGAGTTTGTGCGCTGGGGCTGTAGCCAGATCCTCGACCCGGACAGTCCGTATATTGCGCTGTCATGCGCAGGTGGAATTTGGATTACCGCAGAAACTGAGGCACCGGAAGAGGCTATTTCCGATCTTGCCTGGAAGAAGCACCAGATGCCCGCCTGGCATTTAATCACCGCCGACGGTCAGGGGATCACACTGGTGAATATCGGCGTTGGCCCGTCAAACGCCAAAACCATTTGCGATCACCTGGCGGTCCTGCGTCCTGACGTCTGGCTAATGATTGGGCACTGTGGAGGCCTGCGTGAGAGCCAGGCCATTGGTGATTACGTTCTCGCCCACGCCTACCTACGTGACGACCACGTGCTGGATGCCGTACTGCCGCCAGATATTCCGATTCCGAGCATCGCCGAAGTCCAGCGCGCGCTGTATGACGCCACCAAAGAGGTCAGCGGCATGCCCGGTGAAGAGGTCAAACAGCGACTGCGTACCGGCACCGTCGTCACCACTGACGACCGTAACTGGGAGCTACGCTATTCTGCCTCTGCGCTGCGTTTTAACCTCAGTCGTGCCGTCGCTATTGATATGGAGAGCGCCACGATTGCCGCGCAGGGTTACCGTTTCCGCGTACCTTACGGCACCCTGCTTTGCGTCTCCGATAAACCGCTGCACGGAGAGATTAAACTGCCAGGCCAGGCCAACCGTTTTTATGAAGGTGCAATTTCCGAGCATCTGCAAATCGGTATTCGGGCAATCGATCGGCTTCGCGCCGAAGGCGATCGCCTGCATTCCCGCAAACTACGTACGTTCAACGAACCGCCGTTCCGTTAAGGCCTGAAGGTAACTATGCATAACTCAACGCCCCTTTCCGCACTGCGCAATCTCCTGTTAGCACAGGGACTGGATGGTATGATTGTTCCACGCGCCGACGCTCATCAGAGTGAGGATTGCACACCACACGACAATAAACTGGCCTGGCTTACCGGCTTTAGCGGCTCAGCTGGTCTGGCATTGGTGCTTCGCGATCGCGCATTGATGTTTGTCGATGGACGTTACCAGGTCCAGGTCCGTAACGAAGTCTCCCTGGACGATTTCGAGATTCATCATTTACACGACGAGCCGCTGGCCGATTATTTGCAGACGCATGTGCCAGCAGGTACCCGCATTGGCTTTGAGCCTCTGCTGATGGTCAACAGCCAGTTTGAGGCGCTTTCGGCCACTCATTGCGAACTGGTCGCGCTGGAATCCGACCCCTTCGATACAGTTTGGCTCGACCGTCCGGCTGCCCCCTGCGGCATCATCCGCGAAATGCCTATTGAGATCAGCGGCGAAAGCAGTGCGCAGAAACGCGCACGGATCGTCGAGCAACTTGCTCAGCATCAGGCTGACTTTCTGGCAATCACCCTGCCCGATAACATCGCCTGGCTGCTCAATGTGCGCGGTTCAGATCTCAATATGGTTCCGGTGCCTTTTTCGTTTGCCTTGCTGCATCGCAGTGGTGAACTGGAGTGGTTTGTGGATGCCAACAAAACGCAGCAGTTACCCGAAGCGCTACTGAACGCATTAACGATTTCGCCACAAGAGGATTTTCTGTCTCGCTGCCAGCAACTTGCCCACGGGAAACGCTTCCTGGTCGATAAAGACTATGCGCCAGTTGCACTGCGATTCGCCATTGAACAGCACGGCGGCGAACTCCTCTGGGCACCCGATCCCATAACGCTTATCAAAGCACATAAAAATGACACTGAACTGGCGGGTTATCGCGAATGTCATGAGCAGGATGGTGCCGCTTGGGTGAACTTCCTCGCCTGGCTGGCGCATGAAGTCCCCTTACGTGAAGCGGCGGGTAATCCGGTAACCGAACTGGAAGCCCAGGAAAAACAGTTGGCGTTTCGCCAGCAGCAGCCTGGGTTTATTGAGCAAAGTTTTGGTACGATCTCAGCATCAGCCAGCAATGCGGCAATGTGTCATTATCATTCCAGCGAAAAAACCAATACCCCCATCACCTCTCAGGCGATGTATTTAAATGATTCTGGTGGTCAGTATCAGAACGGCACTACGGATACAACGCGCACCCTCGCCTTTGGCCCGCAGGATCCACAGCGTCGACTGCATTACACTGCGGTGCTGAAAGGCTTTTTATCACTGATCACGTTGCAATTCCCGAGCGGTACTCAGGGGCATCAACTGGATGCGTTTAGCCGTCGGGCACTTTGGGCGCTGGGCCTGGATTACGATCATGGCACCGGCCACGGTGTCGGACATCAGTTGTTGATCCACGAGCAGCCGCACCGCATTGCGAAGAAAGTGAATCCCTGGCCTCTGGTTGCGGGCAACATTATTACCATCGAACCAGGGTATTATCTGGCCGGACAATACGGTATCCGCATTGAGAATCAGGTGGAGATTATCGACAGTCGCCCTGGCTTTTGCCGCTTCTCCACGTTGACGCTGGTGCCCATTGATTTGAATCTGGTTGAGTTGCATCTGCTGAGCGAGAGCGAAAAGCAGTGGATTGATGATTACCATCAGCAAGTCAGAGAAACCTTGTCACCGCGCGTAAACAGTGATGCTCGTCCATGGCTATTTGCTGCCACCGCGCCGATTCGTGTTCAGGCCAATTAATGCATTAAAAAAGGCAGCCCGCAGGCTGCCTTAGTTCTCCCCAACATCTTATGGCTTAACTGTTACGGATGTATTCATCCATTTCAGTTTTCAGGTTATCGGACTTGGTGCCGAAAATAGCCTGAACACCAGAACCTGCAACCACCACGCCTGCTGCACCCAGTTTCTTCAGGCCAGCCTGATCCACTTTGGCGACGTCAGCCACGCTGACACGCAGACGCGTAATGCACGCATCGAGGTTAGTGATGTTTTCTTTTCCGCCGAACGCAGCAACCAGGGCCGGAGCCATTTCACCCGTTGCGCCCGCTTTGCTGTCTTCAGTCGCGTCTTCACGACCCGGTGTTTTCAGGTCCAGCGCTTTGATCAGCACACGGAAGATGGTGTAGTAGGCGATAGCATAGCCAGCACCGACAATTGGGAACAGCCACAGTTTGCTGCTGTTACCGGACAGAACGATAAAGTCGATCAGACCATGAGAGAACGACGTACCGTCACGCATACCCAGCAGGATACAGATCGGGAATGCCAGGCCTGCCAGAATCGCGTGGATGATGTACAGGATCGGCGCCACGAACATGAAGGAGAACTCGATCGGCTCGGTAATACCGGTCAGGAACGAGGTCAGCGCCGCGGAGATCATGATACCGCCCACTTTCGCGCGGTTTTCTGGTTTTGCAGAATGCCAGATAGCAATAGCGGCAGCCGGCAGACCGTACATTTTGAACAGGAAGCCACCAGACAGCATGCCCGCAGTCGGGTCACCCGCCATATAGCGAGGGATATCGCCGTGGAACACCTGGCCCGCAGCGTTGGTGTATTCGCCAATCTGCATCTGGAATGGAACGTTCCAGATATGGTGCAGACCAAACGGTACCAGGCAGCGTTCAATGAAGCCGTAGATACCGAACGCCACAACCGGGTTCTGGTATGCAGCCCATTGGGAGAATGTCTGAATAGCAGTACCGATCGGCGGCCAAATGAAGGACAGGACCACACCCGTAAAGATGGCAGCCAGACCAGAAATAATTGGAACAAAGCGCTTACCGGCAAAGAAGCCAAGATACTCAGGCAGTTTGATACGGTAGAAACGGTTGAACATATACGCTGCTATCGCACCGGAGATAATCCCCCCGAGAACACCCGTATCAGCAAGGTGTTTAGCTGCGATCTCTTCAGCAGGTAAATGCAGAACCAGCGGCGCAACCACAGCCATGGTCTTGACCATGATGCCGTAGGCAACCACTGAAGCCAGTGCGGAAACACCGTCATTGTTGGTGAAGCCTAACGCCACACCGATGGCGAAAATCAGCGGCATGTTTGCAAAAACAGAACCGCCTGCTTCTGCCATTACGTGCGATACAACGGCTGGCAGCCAGCTGAAGTTAGCGGAACCGACGCCCAGCAGGATACCTGCGATCGGGAGTACGGATACCGGCAGCATCAGCGATTTACCGACCTTTTGCAGGTTAGCAAATGCATTCTTAAACATAATTGAGAGTGCTCCTGAGTATTTGTGCTTATACACTTCATCCTTCCAAGCGCCTCAGCGTTGGCTGCGTTCGTTCACCCCAGTCACTTACTCAAGTAAGCACCTGCGATTCACTCACTTGCCGCCTTGATGCAGCTTGAATGATTTTGTGTATTTCTACGTTCTCACGCATTGGCGAGGGGGGAGAACCTCGCCGTGAACAGGGCATCTAAGTACCCTTTATTTATTACACAGAGTAAAATAATTCAGCTTATTTTTGTTTGACGGTTATCACAATTCAGCTGTGGATAGCCGTTAAATTCGCACAATCCGATAAAATGAGTATCTGAATGTGTCTAACTGGTTATTCACCGCCCATTTCACGGCGGTGAACTTTACTCGGTTTACTTATTAATTACGAGCTTTAAAAAAACTCGGTTAACGGATAGATTGCAGGCGAGAAGCGTTGATGTGAAACAGGCGGGCAAAGTTATCAGTGGTGATTTTCGCCAGTTCTTCAACGGCAACACCTTTTAATACAGCCATATACTCTGCAACATCACGAACCATGGCGGGCTGGTTCTCTTTACCACGATGCGGTACCGGCGCAAGATACGGAGAGTCAGTCTCAACTAACAAACGGTCCAAAGGAACATAGCGTGCGGCTTCGCGCAGCTGTTCAGCGTTACGGAACGTGACGATGCCGGAAAAAGAGATATAGAATCCGAGATCCAGCAATTTGCCCGCAGTTTCCCTGTCCTCTGTAAAACAGTGTAGTACGCCGCCACAATCCGTCACGTTTTCTTCGCGCAGAATAGATAGCGTATCGGCTCGCGCATCACGGGTATGGACAATCACTGGTTTTTGCAGTTCGCGGCCAATCTGAATGTGATGAATGAACGACTCCTGCTGACGCACTTTGGTTTCCGGGGTGTAGAAATAGTCCAGCCCGGTTTCCCCCATCGCCACCACACCGTCTTCCGCGGCAAAGCGACGCAGGTCTTCTACATCATAGGCTTCATCCTGATTTAACGGATGTACACCGCAGGAGAACACCACATTATCGCGCTCGCCAACCAGGTCGCGCATATTGCGGTATCCGGGTAAGGTGGTCGCCACGGCAAGACAAAACTTCACATCACGCGCTGCCGCTTTCGCCAGCACGTCATCCACGTCCTTATGCAGAGATTGATAATCCAGGCCATCAAGATGGCAGTGTGAGTCGACTAAAAACATAATGTCTCTCTCAAAGATGGGGAACAGGCAGTACGGTGCCTGGTTGCAGGTAATGCTCAATACGCAGGATAAGATCGGTTAATACCAGTTCACGATTGACGCCCGTCACGTTGAGCAGTTGCTGACGGCAGTGGCACACATCACCCAGCATCGCCTGAATCTGCGCCACGGAGAACCGTTCAGCAATGGATGAAATCAACGCCAGTGCATCAGGGTTAGTTAAATGGGCAGCACCATACGGACGTTTGAGCGCATCCGTAAACAGCGTTGCCAGCCAGTGTAAGCGGACTGCAGCTTGTTCATGGTTGAGCGCCGCCAGCAGCTGATACCAGTCGCCGGAATGCAAGGTGTTCGCCAGTGCCGCGCAAAAATCGCTACGGTGCGCCCAGCTTTCTGCCTGAAGCAACATGAGTGCCGCCCCAGGAGACCCGGCGCTCAGGCGCAGTGCGCTAAGAAGTGCATCCTGCGGGGCGGTCACTTCGCGGGCCACCCAGGAAACCGCATACGATTCCTCCGGGGGAGCAAGGTGATGCAATCGACAACGGCTACGTAATGTGGCAAGTAAGCGTGCCGGCTCGATAGTAGCCAGGAAAAACCACGTTTGCGCCGGCGGCTCTTCTAACGTCTTTAGCAGAGCATTGGCTGCCGCATCCGTTAACTGGGCAGCATCGGGGATCCACACCACTTTGGCACCGCCCAGACGCGAATGTTCGTACAGCTTTTCAGTGACTTCACGTACCGCGTCAACACCCAGCGTATTCTTTCCTTTTTCCGGCAGCAGAGAATAATAATCAGGATGCGTACCTGCCTGCATCAACTGGCAACCACGGCAATGTCCGCAGCTTTTATGCCCTTCCGGCTGCTGGCACATCAGATAGCGGCTAAGGGCGTAAATCAGCGCGTCGTCACCCATACCGGGTAACGCCTGAATCAGTAACGCATGGTGACCGCGACCCGCCTGGTAACTGGCGACAAGTTTTTCAAAATCGGGTCGTAACCATGGGTACCATTTCATGCGCCTTGCTCCTGTACCCAGTGGGTAATGGTGCTACGGATATCATTCATGACAGCTTCAAGCGGCTGCGTGGCATCTATGGTACGGATACTGGGATCTATCGCCGCCAGTTCCACATAGCGGGCGCGGGTGCGATTAAAGAAGTCAAAAGACTCCTGTTCAATGCGGTCCAGCTCACCACGAGCACGGGCACGCTTTAAACCCACTTCAGGCGTCACATCCAGATAGAGCGTCAGGTCCGGGCGAAAATCACCGAGTACCGCATCACGCAGAGTGGCCAGCATCGTTTGGTCGATGCCACGGCCACCGCCCTGATAGGCCTGGGTCGACAGATCGTGACGGTCGCCAATCACCCAGGTACCTTTTGCCAACGCAGGCTTAATGACGGTTTCGACCAGCTGAACACGTGCGGCGTAGAACATCAGCACTTCCGCTTTATCGGTAATCACTTCGTCACCGACCGACTTGATGTCCAGCACCAGGCTTCTTAACTTCTCTGCCAGTTGGGTTCCACCTGGCTCGCGGGTAAACACCATGTCGCGGATACCGAGTTGCTCAAGTGTCTCCACCACTACATCGCGCGCGGTGGTTTTTCCGGCGCCTTCCAGGCCCTCGATGACGATATAATTACTGCCCATTTTTTTCCTTAAGCACTTTCAGGTAATCCTGCACTGACCGGTTGTGGCTGGCAAGATTGGTATTAAATGTGTGACCACCTTTACCGTCAGCCACAAAATAAAGATACGGTGTTTTTGCCGGATGCGCGGCGGCCTGCAATGAGGCTTCACCCGGCATAGCAATTGGGCCTGGCGGCAGCCCGGTAATGGTATAGGTGTTATAGGCGGTCGGCGTTTCCAGATCGACACGCGACAATTTACCATTATACCGTGTACCCATCCCGTAAATCACGGTCGGATCGGTCTGTAAGCGCATGCCAATACGTAAACGGTTTATAAACACCGAGGCCACCTGATCGCGCTCGCTGGCGACAGCGGTTTCTTTTTCAATAATAGAGGCCATGGTCACCAGCTGATTTTTGTCGGTATACGGTAGACCTTCGGCACGCCCTTCCCAGGCAGTATCAACAGCTTTGACCATTTTCTGGTGCGCACGCTTCAGTAGCGCCACATCCGAGGTGTTGGCGGTATACATCCAGGTATCCGGCCAGAACCAGCCTTCCACCCATTCCGGGTTCTCCAGCTTCAGCGCCTCGGCAACGGTAGCATAGTTATCGTCGCTCAATGTGTGCTTGATATAGGGCGCATCGCGCAGCTGTTTAAGGTAATCACTCAGGCGCATGCCCTCAACCAGACGTAATGGGAACTGTGCTTCTTTTCCGCTTTCCAGCAGTTGCAACATTTCCCGTACGGTCATATCAGGCGTCAACCGGTAGGTCCCGGCTTTAAAATGCGAAAGGTCGGGTTCAATACGCAGTAACCACTGGAATACGCGTGGACGATTAATCACCTTATCTGCATACAGCTGCTCACCCAGAGCCAGACGACCCGTGCCCGCTTTCAGCGTAAAAATCGTTTCATCTTTAATCAATAATTTACTGTCCGCCAGATGGCGTACTTTCCACATTCCCACACCCGTGGCAATGCCCAGCACAACCAGCAATAAAAGAACAACGCATAACAATTTTTTCATGACTAATTTGGGTGCTCACAAAGTGGGGCTAAAAAATCGAATAACAAACGTGAAGACAACATCCTGTCACCACAGGCACGCACGGGAACCACCGGCATTAATGCATTACAGACAACCATCTCATCCGCCTGCATCACGTCCTCTTCCCGCGCATACACGTCGACAATCTTGAACGGTGATTGTGCCAGCATCCGCATACAGAATTGTCGCATAATGCCGTTCACGCCAGCCTGATCCAGTCGAGGGGTATAAACGACATCGTCTTTACGCCAGAACACATTAGCCGCACAGCATTCCGTAACCCATCCCTCACTGTCAAGAACCAGCGCTTCATCGGCGTCTGTCTGCTCAAGATGAGAACGAATCAGCACCTGCTCCAGTCGGTTCAAGTGTTTAATTCCGGCAAGCATCGGATTGCGCCCCAGACGCACAGGACTTACAGCCAGAACAATCCCATCGTTCTGCCAACGAGCGTAATGTGTGGGAAAGGCAGAAGTAGAGAGAATACGCGTGGGCGAATGACAGTTCGCGCCACTATAGCCCCTGCCCCCACTACCACGACTGATGATCACTTTCAGTACACCACGTGTATGCCCGACCGCCAGCATTTGCATTTCATCTTGCAGTTCTGACCACTTATCGAAGGGGATCAGCAATTTTTTGCATGCGTCGTCTAAACGCTGGAGATGCGCCGAAAGAAAACACACATTACCATCGACAATTCGCGCGGTGGTAAAACATCCGTCACCAAACTGCGTCGCACGATCGCTTGCAACCAACGTGCCCTGCTCACGGCCATTAATTAAGAACATGGTGGCTCCTTATACGTGGTCAGCTAGTTTGGCAGGATGCCAAAGCCAGGACAAGGTCGAAAAATCGAATAAAAAAAGGTCCGGCAAGCGGACCTTTTTTTATGACGCCAGGTAAGTTACCTGCGGGACTTAGATCTTTTTAAAGATCACCGAACCGTTAGTACCACCAAAGCCGAAGGAGTTACAAAGAGCATATTCCATGCCGCTGACCTGACGTGCTTCGTGCGGAACAAAGTCCAGGTCACAACCTTCATCCGGGTTATCCAGGTTGATGGTTGGTGGAACCGCCTGATCGCGCAGCGCCAGAATAGAGAAAATAGACTCTACCGCGCCCGCCGCACCCAACAGGTGTCCGGTCATGGATTTGGTCGAACTGACCATCACGCTACGTGCCGCATCACCAAAGACAGATTTCACTGCCCGAGTTTCCGCTTTATCGCCTGCTGGTGTAGACGTGCCATGTGCGTTGACATAGGCAATCTGACCGGGTTCGATAGCCGCGTCACGTAATGCGTTGACCATCGCCAGTGCAGCACCCGCGCCGTTTTCCGGCGGCGAAGTCATATGGTAAGCATCGCTGCTCATCCCAAAACCGACCACTTCAGCGTAAATTTTTGCACCACGCGCTTTTGCATGCTCGTACTCTTCCAGTACCACCATACCTGCGCCGTCGCCCAGCACAAAACCGTCACGCTCTTTGTCCCACGGGCGGCTTGCCGCTTGCGGGTTATCATTACGCGTAGACAGCGCACGTGCTGCGCCAAAACCACCCACACCCAGCGGTGTACTGGCTTTTTCAGCACCACCCGCAACCATCGCGTCTGCATCGCCGTATGCAATGATACGCGCGGCATGACCGATGTTATGCACGCCTGAAGTGCAGGCGGTAGCGATGGAGATGCTTGGCCCTTGCAGGCCGTACATGATGGTCAAGTGACCGGCCACCATGTTAACAATCGTCGACGGAACGAAGAATGGACTGATCTTACGTGGTCCACCGTTTACCAGCGAGGTATGGTTTTCTTCGATAAGACCGAGACCACCAATACCGGAGCCAATAGCGGCGCCAACACGGTGAGCGTTCTCTTCCGTAATTTCGAGACCAGAATCCTGCATGGCCTGAACGCCAGCGACAATTCCATATTGAATGAAGGCATCCATCTTGCGCTGTTCTTTGCGCGAGATAATGTCATCACAGTTAAAATCCTTTACTAAGCCAGCAAATTTCGTTGCATAGGCGCTAGTATCGAAATGGTCGATCAGGCTGATGCCACTCTGACCGGCAAGGAGAGCTTTCCAGGTAGACTCTACGGTATTGCCGACAGGAGACAACATGCCCAGTCCGGTCACAACTACACGACGCTTAGACACGGTTGTCCTCCAGGGAGGGAAAATAATTCAAGTGGGATAAAAAGATAAAACTCAGGCGGTCGAATGACCGCCTGGAGATGTTCACTTACGCCTGGTGACCGTTGATGTAATCAATGGCAGCCTGAACGGTAGTGATTTTCTCAGCTTCTTCGTCCGGAATCTCAGTATCAAACTCTTCTTCCAGAGCCATTACCAGCTCAACGGTGTCAAGAGAATCTGCGCCCAGGTCTTCAACGAAGGAAGCATTGTTGGTTACTTCTTCCTGCTTAACGCCCAGCTGTTCGCCGATAATTTTCTTAACGCGTTCTTCGATAGTGCTCATACTCTTAAATTTCCTATCAAAACTCGCTTTCGCGATGGTTTTCGTAGTGTATAAAATGTTGAAAAATTTGCAACTAAATCCCGGCAGGTCTTACCACGATTTTGCGTTATTTTGAGGGCATTCACCCTAATAACGCAAATTTTTTTATCTCGTGGTTAAACCATGTACATCCCGCCGTTGACATGCAAAGTCTCACCTGTGATGTAACTTGCTTCGTCAGAAGCTAAAAATGCAACCGCATTGGCGATTTCATTTGGGGAGCCAAGGCGCCCCGCAGGAACTGCCGCCAGCGTACCCGCACGCTGCTCATCAGTCAGCGCACGCGTCATGTCCGTTTCAATAAAGCCCGGAGCAACAACGTTTACAGTAATGCCACGAGACGCAACTTCACGCGCCAGTGATTTACTGAAGCCGATCAAACCCGCTTTCGCCGCAGCGTAGTTGGCCTGACCCGCATTTCCCATGGTACCAACCACAGAACCAATAGTGATAATACGACCATGACGCTTTTTCATCATAGCGCGCATTACCGCTTTTGACAGACGGAAAACAGATGACAGGTTGGTTTCGATGATATCGTTCCACTCGTCATCTTTCATGCGCATTAACAGGTTATCACGAGTAATCCCGGCATTATTAACCAGAATATCGACTTCCCCAAATTCTGCGCGAATATTTCCCAGAACAGATTCGATAGATGCAGGATCGGTCACATTCAACACCAGACCTTTACCATTTGCACCTAAGTAATCGCTAATGGCCTGCGCACCGCTTTCGCTGGTTGCAGTGCCAATCACTTTCGCGCCACGGGCAACGAGTGTTTCAGCAATTGCGCGGCCAATGCCACGGCTTGCACCGGTAACCAGCGCGATTTTTCCTTCAAAACTCATGGTTTTCCTCTTTTATTGCGCAAGCGCCGCAGTCAGCGCCGCCGGCTCATTCAATGCCGAAGCAGTCAGGGTATCAACAATACGTTTTGTCAGACCCGTGAGGACTTTACCCGGCCCCACTTCATACAGATGCTCTACGCCCTGGGATGCCATAAACTCGACGGTTTTGGTCCACTGAACCGGGCTGTACAGTTGGCGAACCAGCGCATCGCGGATCGCGTCTGCGTGGGTTTCGCACTTCACATCGACATTGTTCACAACCGGAACGGTCGGTGCGTTAAAAGTGATCTTCTGCAGTTCAACGGCCAGTTTTTCTGCTGCTGGTTTCATCAACGCGCAGTGAGACGGCACGCTAACCGGCAGCGGCAGAGCACGTTTCGCACCTGCGGCTTTACATGCTGCGCCTGCGCGCTCTACGGCTTCTTTATGCCCGGCAATCACCACCTGGCCCGGTGAGTTAAAGTTAACCGGTGATACAACCTGACCTTCTGCTGACTCTTCACAGGCTTTCGCGATGGACGCATCGTCCAGGCCGATGATAGCAGACATGCCGCCCGTACCTTCCGGCACCGCTTCCTGCATGAATTTGCCACGCAGTTCAACCAGGCGTACGGCATCAGCAAAGTTGATGACACCCGCGCATACCAACGCAGAGTATTCACCCAAGCTATGCCCGGCCATCAGCGCAGGCGTTGCGCCACCCTGCTGCTGCCACACGCGGTACAATGCAACAGAGGCCGTTAACAGCGCTGGCTGCGTTTGCCAGGTTTTATTCAGTTCTTCTGCTGGTCCCTGCTGGGTAAGTGCCCACAGATCATAGCCCAGCGCAGCTGAAGCTTCAGCAAAAGTTTCTTCAACAATGGGGTAGGCTGCAGCCATTTCAGACAACATCCCAACGGTTTGAGATCCCTGACCCGGGAACACAAATGCAAATTGCGTCATGTTAAAATCCTTATACTAGAAACGAACCAGCGCCGAGCCCCAGGTGAATCCACCCCCGAAGGCCTCAAGCAATATCAGCTGACCGGCTTTAATTCGCCCGTCGCGGACGGCTTCGTCCAACGCACATGGAACGGAAGCGGCTGACGTATTGCCATGTCTGTCCAGCGTTACCACGACATTATCCATCGACATGCCCAGCTTTTTCGCCGTCGCGCTGATAATGCGCAAGTTTGCCTGGTGCGGTACTAACCAGTCCAGGGCAGAACGGTCGAGATTATTCGCTGCCAGCGTTTCATCAACGATGTGTGCAAGCTCGGTAACCGCCACTTTAAAGACTTCGTTACCCGCCATGGTCAGATGAATCGGGTTCTCCGGATTCACACGATCGGCATTCGGCAGTGTCAACAGTTCGCCATAGCGACCATCAGCATGCAAATGAGTGGAGAGAATGCCTGGCTCTTCTGAGGCACTCAGTACCACCGCGCCGGCACCATCACCAAAAATAATGATCGTCCCGCGATCGGTCGGATCACAAGTACGCGCCAGCACATCAGACCCGATCACCAGCGCGTGCTTCACTGCGCCAGACTTAACGTACAGGTCAGCCACGCTCAGGGCATAAGTAAAACCGGCGCAGGCAGCCGCGACGTCAAACGCCGGGCAGCCTTTAATTTCCAGCATACTTTGGATCTGGCACGCCGCACTCGGAAAAGCGTGCGTTGATGATGTGGTCGCAACCACAATCAGACCAATTTGATCTTTATCGATGCCAGCCATTTCAAGTGCGCGGTTTGCGGCGGCAAAGCCCATCGTCGCAACGGTTTCATTGGGCGCGGCAATATGGCGTTCACGGATACCTGTACGAGTGACAATCCACTCATCAGATGTCTCGACCATTTTTTCCAAATCGGCGTTAGTACGCACTTGTTCAGGCAGATAGCTGCCAGTACCAATAATCTTCGTATACATGTACGCTCAGTCACTTTTTGGTTATATACCGCTACGAACAAATCACGGGTAGGTAGGCTACGCTCTCGACCGCACTATCATCTGCGCGCCCGCGAGCGTGTCGTTTCGCCACCATCCAGCAGTTCGAATCCAGCTGGGTATACAGATTCCAGGCGAGCGGCAATTCGCTGAGGAACTTGTCGCTGCACCGCCTGCACTGCCTGTTCAATCGCGACTTCAAATGCTCGCTGATTGGCCGCACCATGACTTTTTATCACTGTGCCGCGCAATCCTAACAGACAGGCGCCATTATACTGGTCGGGGTTGAGGTGACTGAATCGCCTCGTTAGGCTTTTTTGTAACCAACGTTTTAATAACAGCAGCCACCACGACCGTTTTTTGCCCTCACCCTGAGATTTCAGCAGTGAAAGGAACATTCTTACAACACCTTCCATCGTCTTTAATGTGACATTGCCTGTAAAGCCGTCACAAACCAACACATCGGTTTTGCCAGTCAACAACTCATTGGCTTCAAGATAGCCGATATAGTTAATGGAAGGGATTGTTTTTAGCACAGCAGAAGCATCCCGAATACTGTCGAGACCCTTAGTTTCTTCTTCACCGATATTAAGCAATGCAACGCGAGGGCTGGCAATCCCAACCACCTCTTCTGCCAGCACGGAACCCATGACGGCAAATTGCACCAACATCGTGCTGTCGCAATCAACGTTAGCGCCCAGATCCAGCACTACCGTTTTGCCCTTCTGCTGATGCGGCAACACCGTCACCAACGCAGGCCGCTCAATCCCTTCAAGGGGTTTGAGTAATAACTTCGCCAGTCCCATTAGCGCGCCCGTATTACCGGCGCTCACACAGGCTTCTGCACGACCTTCTTTCACGAGCTCCAGGGCAACACGCATAGAGCTACCACGACTGGCGCGAATAGCCTGCGAGGGCCGGGCATCACTGGCAATAACTGACTGAGCAGGGATAATCTGCAGACGTGAACGTTGTTCGAAGTCAGCTTTGGCAAGTAATGGCGTGATTGTATCGGGATCCCCGACTAAAAGAAGTGTGAGTTGCGAATTAGAATTCAGTGCCTGCAGTGCTGCAGGCACTGTCACGGTAGGGCCAAAATCGCCCCCCATGACATCTAACGCCAGGGTTAGACGTGTCAAGGTATCGTCGCTGCTCGGCCAGGTGTTTCCCCAGTTACCCGGGGAAAGCCTCACTAAGCTTCATCACGCTGGTTCTCTTTGTCTTTCTCACCGAGGTGGGAAATTCATTGAGCCATGCGTGATTACTTAGCGATTACCTTACGGCCGCGGTAGAAACCATCGGCAGTGATGTGGTGACGCAGGTGTTGTTCACCAGAAGTTTTGTCTACAGACAGGCTGGTGACTGCGGTCAGAGCGTCATGAGAACGACGCATGCCACGTTTGGAACGGGTTGGTTTATTCTGTTGTACGGCCATGGACCTTACTCCTCAATTACTTACGCTTTAAGCTGGCTAATACGGCAAATGGATTTGGTTTTTGCGCTTCATCAGGCAATTCACCAAAGACCATGTCCGCCTCGGACACTTCACAGTGTTCAGAATCATGCACCGGAACTACCGGCAAGGAGAGGATAATCTCATCTTCAACCATTGCAAGTAGATCGATTTCACCGAATTCGTTAACCTCAATCGGTTCATACGCTTCCGGCAGTGCTTCAGCCTGCTCGTCAGAACGGACAGGACTAAAACAATATGTTGTGTGGACATGGAGTGGGAACGGTTTCCCGCAACGCTGGCATGCGAGCGTAACCGAGGCCTTCGCATCACCGGTAATAACGGCAAGACGTTGGTTATCGATCGCGAACGACATGGAGCATTCCACATCACTGTCCACACTGACTACAAAATCGGTGACGCGCTCTAACAGATCAGAAGTATAGATACCTTCATAATCGAGGCGTTTTTGAGCCGTACGAACCGGATCAAGAGTCAGGGGTAATTTTACCTTTTGCATAGGGCGCGCATATTAACTTTGTAACGTCATAGAGTCAAAGAAAAAGGCAGCCTGAGGTTGCCTTTTGCCAATAATTCGCACACATTGCGGGTCATCGACTTAAAATCACTCAAGTCTGGCCATAGCAGCCAACTTGAAGGTCGAGAGCCCTAGTTTAAAATGGCTCTCATCATTACGCTATATGCGAGGGAAAAAATATGCCTCAACTCATTCTTGCGTCTACCTCTCCCTGGCGTCGCGCCTTGCTTGAAAAACTGGCCATCCCGTTCGAATGTGCAGCACCTGAGGTTGATGAGACACCGCAGCCTGGCGAAACACCTCGGCATTTGGTATTACGTCTGGCCCAGGAAAAAGCGCAATCTCTTGCCCACCGCTACACATCACACCTCATTATTGGATCCGATCAAATCTGTGTACTTGATGGAGAAATAACCGGAAAACCGTTAACAGAAGAAAAGGCCAGACAACAATTAACCAAAGCCAGCGGCAATATTGTGACGTTTTACACCGGACTGGCGCTGTATAATTCTGCAAACGGACATTTACAAACCGAAGTCGAACCGTTCGATGTTCATTTCCGTCATTTAAGCGAGACGGAAATTGACGATTACGTACGCAAAGAACGTCCGTTACATTGTGCCGGCAGTTTTAAAAGCGAAGGATTAGGTATTGCGCTCTTTGAGCGTCTGGAGGGCCGCGATCCTAATACGTTGGTTGGCCTGCCGCTGATTGCGTTGTGTCAGATGCTACGCCGGGAAGAGATGAATCCGCTGAAAGCCTGATTAATCTTCCTGATGGCGACGCGGTACGTCTTATCAGGCCTACGGCGCATAACGCAATGGTAGGCCTGATAAGCAACGCGCATCAGGCTTTGCTGCGTAATACCTCAAGGCAGCGTTTCAGCTGATTGTCCATCGGGGCTTCAACACGCATGACCTCACCGGTCCCCGGATGGGTAAATTTCAATGCTGCGGCGTGCAGAAACAGTCGGTTCAGCCCCGTACCGGCCAACTGCTTGTCGAACTCACGGTCGCCATAGCGATCGTCAAAAGCAATAGGATGTCCAGCATACTGGGTATGAACGCGAATCTGGTGAGTCCGCCCGGTTACCGGACTACAGCGCACAAGCGTGGAAAACGCATAGCGCTCTTCCACTTTAAATCGCGTCTCCGACGGTTTACCTTCCTGATTTACCCGCACGATTCGCTCACCGCTTTGCAGAATATTCTTTAACAGCGGCGCCTGTACGGTTTTGACATGCGACTGCCACTGACCTCTTACCAGCGCCAGGTAATCTTTTTGCATTCCCTTTTCGCGCAACTGTTCATGCAGCGAACGCAGTGCGGAACGTTTTTTGGCAACCAACAGCACGCCAGACGTGTCACGGTCGAGGCGATGCACCAATTCAAGGAAACGCGCCTCCGGGCGTAACGCTCGCAGACCTTCAATTACCCCAAAGCTTAATCCGCTGCCGCCATGCACGGCCGTGCCTGATGGTTTGTTGAGCACCAGAATATGGTCATCTTCATACAGAATAACATCGGCCAGCGCGGCGACCTTCTGCAGATGCGGTGAAATAGCTTCTTCTTCGCGCTCAGCGACACGCACTGGCGGAATACGCACAATATCTCCGTCCTCGAGCTTGTACTCGGGTTTGATGCGTTTTTTATTCACCCGCACTTCGCCCTTACGCAAAATGCGATAAATCATACTTTTTGGCACGCCTTTAAGCTGGGTGCGCAGAAAGTTGTCGATGCGTTGCCCTGCTTCGTCGGCAGTAATGGCAACAATTTTTACGGCTGGAGTCTCTGTTTTCATGGGTGCCGATTTTAAATAGCCATCAAGATTCGCGCCACACATTTTTCTATGCTTATATTAACTGCTATACCCTATTACACAGGTTTGACAGTTTCGATTTGGTGGTTATTAAACCAATCACTGTACGGAAGTGTAAAAACTGTGAGTAACCGGGTGGTAAATGGCAAAAGTCATCTTGCTATAACAAGGTTAGCAGTGGAATAATGAGGTCGTCTCCGTGTTGAATCTTGTTAAAACAAGAACTTTTCCGGAATGACCCAATTTTGCCCGACCGATCATCAACGCAGCAATGGCGTAAGACGTATTGATCTTTCAGGCAGTTAGCGGGCTGCGGGTTGCAGTCCTTACCGGTAAGTGCTCTATGAATTTCGCGTTGTAGGAAGACGGCAAGTCTGGGAACCCCCAAGAATTTACTCCGGTGAGTGACTGGGGTGAGTAGATGAAGCCAACGCACCGATAGCGTGAAAGACGACGAGCATAATGGAAGCGTTTCTGGAGAGTAACACCCAGACTGTTCCCCTGATAATTGCGCTGTGTTTCCGTATGAAATACAGGCAACCGACACTCTGCGCCTCTTTGAGCTGACGATAACCGTGAGGTTGGCGACGCGAATAGACACGAGGCCATCGGTTCACACCCGGAAAGGCATTACTCTGCCCGCAGCTTAGTCGTCAATGTAAGAATAATGAGTAAGTTACGATGAAAAGAATGTTAATTAACGCGACTCAGCAGGAAGAGTTGCGTGTCGCCCTTGTAGATGGGCAGCGTCTGTACGATCTGGATATCGAAAGTCCTGGACACGAGCAGAAAAAAGCCAACATCTATAAAGGTAAAATTACCCGTATTGAACCGAGTCTGGAAGCCGCTTTTGTTGATTATGGCGCTGAACGTCACGGTTTCCTCCCGTTAAAAGAAATTGCCCGCGAATACTTCCCCGCTAACTACAACTCCCATGGCCGTCCCAACATTAAAGATGTGTTGCGCGAAGGTCAGGAAGTGATTGTTCAGATTGATAAAGAAGAACGCGGCAACAAAGGTGCTGCACTGACCACCTTTATCAGCCTGGCGGGTAGTTATTTGGTTCTGATGCCTAACAACCCGCGTGCGGGTGGTATCTCTCGTCGCATCGAAGGCGATGACCGGACAGAACTCAAAGAAGCGCTGGCAAGCCTGGAACTGCCTGATGGCATGGGGCTCATCGTACGCACTGCGGGTGTTGGTAAATCCGCAGAAGCGCTGCAGTGGGACCTGAGTTTCCGTCTGAAGCACTGGGAAGCGATTAAAAAGGCCGCTGACAGCCGCCCTGCTCCGTTCCTGATCCATCAGGAAAGTAATGTCATCGTTCGCGCATTCCGCGACTATTTACGTCAGGATATCGGCGAAATCCTCATTGATAACCCAAAAGTCATGGAGATGGCGCGTCAGCACATCGCCGCGTTGGGTCGTCCGGATTTCAGCAGCAAAATTAAGCTCTACACCGGTGAAATCCCGCTGTTCAGCCACTATCAAATCGAGTCTCAGATTGAGTCTGCGTTCCAGCGTGAAGTACGTCTGCCTTCTGGGGGTTCTATCGTTATCGATAGCACCGAAGCACTGACCGCAATTGATATCAACTCCGCACGTGCCACGCGCGGCGGCGATATCGAAGAGACCGCATTTAATACCAACCTTGAAGCGGCCGATGAAATCGCTCGCCAGCTGCGTCTTCGTGACCTCGGCGGCCTGATTGTTATCGACTTCATCGACATGACGCCGGTTCGTCACCAACGTGCCGTTGAGAACCGTCTGCGTGAAGCCGTTCGTCAGGACCGTGCGCGTATCCAGATTAGCCATATTTCTCGCTTCGGCTTGCTGGAGATGTCCCGTCAGCGTCTGAGCCCGTCATTAGGCGAATCCAGCCATCACGTCTGCCCGCGTTGCTCCGGCACAGGTACCGTGCGTGATAACGAATCGCTGTCGCTGTCTATTCTGCGCCTGATTGAAGAAGAAGCGCTGAAGGAAAACACCCAGGAAGTCCATGCGATTGTCCCGGTGCCGATTGCGTCTTATCTGCTTAACGAAAAACGTACTGCGGTCAATGCCATTGAAACCCGACAGAACGGCGTACGCTGTGTGATCGTGCCCAACGATCAAATGGAAACACCGCACTACTCTGTTCTGCGTGTTCGCAAAGGTGAAGAGACATCGACCCTGAGCTATCTGCTGCCGAAACTGCACGAAGAAGAGATGGCGTTACCGACGGAAGAAGAGTACGTCGAACGTAAACAGCCTGAACAGCCTGCGCTGGCGACCTTCGCCATGCCAGACGTACCGCCAGAACCTGCTCTGCAGGAGCCTGCCGTTACAGCCGTTGCTGCCGCACCAAAAGCAGCCGCAGTCGCAGCAGGATCCGAACAGCCTGGTTTGTTTGGTCGTTTCCTCGGCGCACTGAAGTCCATCTTTGGTGGCAATGAAGAAGCCAAGCCTGTTGAGCAGCCAGCACCGAAAGCGGAAGAGAAATCTGAACGCCAGCAGGATCGTCGTAAGCCTCGTCAGAACAATCGCCGTGACCGCAACGATCGTAACGATCGTCGTGATAATCGCGATAACCGTGGCGAACGTGATAACCGCGATCGTGATAACCGTAATGAACGTTCTGATAGCAGCGAAAACCGCGATGAAAATCGCCGCAACCGTCGCCAGCCGCAGAATGCCGAAGCGCGCGATACCCGCCAGCAATCCACCGATGTTGCTGATAAAGCGAAGTCAGGTGACGAGCAGCAGGCTCCACGTCGTGAACGCAACCGCCGTCGTAACGACGACAAGCGTCAGGCACCGCAGGAAGTTAAAGAACTGAACCTGGTTGAACAACCGGCACAGGATACGGATCAGGAAGAGCGCGTTCGCCAGCCTCAGACTCGCCGTAAACAGCGTCAGTTGAACCAGAAGGTTCGTTACACCGATAGCGCAACCGTCGAAACCGAAGCCGTAACCGCTGCAGTGGTTACCGAAACGGTTGTGGCTGAGCCTGTGGTACAGGCCGCTGTTGCCCAGCGAACTGAACTGGCTAAAGTCGACCTGCCTGCCGTTGTCACTACCGAGCATGAAGATAACAACGATGCACGTGATAGCAACGATGCACGTGATAGCAACGGTATGCCGCGTCGTTCTCGCCGCTCGCCTCGCCATCTGCGCGTAAGCGGACAGCGTCGTCGTCGCTATCGTGACGAACGTTACCCGACACAGTCGCCAATGCCGATTACTGTCGCCTGTGCATCTCCAGAATTAGCCTCTGGTAAAGTCTGGATCCGCTACCCTGTTGCCCGTGCACAGGAACTGCAGGTTGAAGAGCAGCATCAGCAGGAAGTGGCCCAGGTGCAGCCGGTTATCGCCGAGCAGCAAACCATTGCAGCGGTCGTTGCACCAGCAGTGGAAACCGTAGCGGCATCTGTCGCGGTCACAGAAGCGCCGGTAGTCACCGAAACCGTCGTTGTCGAACCTCAGGTTGTGGCGGTTGAAACCACACATCCGGAGGTTATCGAGACGGCTGTTGAGGAACAACCGCAGTTCATCGTTGACGCTGACGTCCCGGTTGCAGAAGAGGTTGTTGCTGAAGCGGAGCCCGTAGCAAACGTGGTAGAAGCACCGATTACCGAAGAACCTGTCCAGGTTGACGTCGCTGTCGCCCAGCCAGACGTTGCTGAACCGGTTATCGAGGCCGCGCCAATTGCCCCGGTTACGCAGGAAGAAGTCGCACCGGTTGCACCAGTCGTTGTCGCTGAAGCTGTGGTAGAACCTGCGTCTGTTGCCGCTGTACCCGTAACGGTTCACAGCCACGCAACTGCACCGATGACCCGCGCACCTGCGCCGGACTACGTACCAGAAGCGCCGCATCAGAGCGACTGGCAGCGCCCTGCTTTCGACTTCGAAGGCAAAGGTGCCGCAGGCGGTCACAGCGCCACGCATCAGGCTACTGCCCCAGCCACACGCCCGCAGCCTGTTGAGTAAGCCGTAATCAACATCAAAGCCGACCTTCGGGTCGGCTTTTTTATTTCTTATCGATTTGTTTCATTCCCGTCAGCTGCGGCATCACATCCTTCATCAGCGCCAGAAATTTACGCAGTCGGACCGGATAATAACGCGCCCAGGGATACACCAGATGCACCGGCAGCGATGCCGCAGGCCAGTCTGCGAATAGCTCGACTAAACGCCCGTGAACAATATCTTCTTCTACCATCCAGCTTGACACAATGGCTACCCCCAGCCCTGCCAGAGCCGCATTTCTGGCAACATAAATACTGTCTGTGCTTAATCGGGGAGAGATATTTATCGTGATGGGTTCATTTCGCTGTTGATGGCGCAGCGACACACTATGCTGATAAAACGTGTTTACAGCAATCCACGGCAGCGTTGATAACTGTTCGGGATGCGTAGTATCGCCATACTGCGCCAGCAATGCCGGGCTGACCACAATGCTTCGAGGCACTTCGGCCAGCAGAACGGAGACCGTTGCCGGATCAACTTCCGCACCCACTCGGATCGCGCAATCAATATTGTCGCTAAGGAAATCCACCGTTTTGTCATTGAGCATCCACTCCACCGATAACTGCGGATAACGGGCCAGAAATTGCAGCAGCGGTTCAAGCAGTTGTTGCTGACCAAACGCATGAGGCGCTCGTACCCGCAGCGTACCGACGGGTTCATCCTCCGTGATATTCAGCCCATCTTCCAGCGCTAACCAGGCATCGATAATATGCTTAGCATGCTGATATCCCCGTTCTCCGTCATCAGTCAATTTCATCGCGTGGGTGGTGCGTAAAATCAGTTTCACACCCAGCAGTGTTTCCAGGGATTGCAGTCTCCGACTGACGGTCGCCTGGGTGGTCCCCATCTGTTTTGCCGCCGCAGAGAGCGATCCTGCCTCAACGATGCGCACAAACGTCCGCATCAGCTCCACTCTGTCTATACGCTCATTTTTCAAAATAATTACTTTCATCATACGCCAAACGTATAACTGTTTTACCACCACGCCCGCTACCGTGCCAGTGAGGGAAAGATAAAAATAGCCGCACATCCTGTGATTGAGGAATCATTTGTGAACACATCTACCGCACTTTCCCGTTGGGTCATCTTTGTTCTGGCACTTGGCGCCGGTTTCAGCGTGGCGGCTATCTACTATGCCCAGCCTCTTCTGCCACTGATCGGTCAGGACCTGACCCTAAGTCTCACCGGTATGGGGCTGGTGCCGACGCTTACCCAGGCCGGGTACGCGCTGGGGATTTTGTTTCTCTTGCCGCTTGGCGACCGCTATGACCGCCGGACATTAATCTTGCTGAAAAGCATCTCACTTGCCGTGCTGCTTCTGGCCTGCAGCTTTAGCGGGCAACTGCATTCACTGCTGTTGATTAGCTTGCTGGTGGGAATGGCAGCAACCATGGCACAGGACATCGTTCCCGCAGCAGCCATACTCGCCCCTGCGGGGAAACAGGGAAAAACGGTCGGTACGGTGATGACCGGCCTGTTGCTGGGCATTTTGCTCTCCCGCACCGTCAGTGGTCTGGTGGGCGAAGCGTTTGGCTGGCGCGAGATGTATCAACTCGCCGCCATCAGTATTGCCATTATTACGGTGGTGATGTGGAAAATGCTGCCTCACTTTGCGGCCAATTCCACGCTGAGCTATCCGTCGTTAATGCTCTCAATGGCCAAACTCTGGCAACGGTATCCTGTACTGCGCCGGGCGGCGCTGGCACAGGGATTCCTGTCAATTGCCTTCAGTGCCTTCTGGTCAACGCTGGCGGTGATGTTATCCGAGCATTATCACATGGGCAGCGCAGCCGCCGGGGGTTTTGGTATTGCAGGAGCAGCAGGCGCGCTTGCCGCACCGCTAGCCGGACATCTTGCTGACAGAGTTGGCGGCGAAAAGGTCACGCAACTGGGGGCATTATTAGTGACGCTTTCTTTCGCGCTGATGTTCTTACTGCCCGCTCTGCCGGTACAGGGGCAGTGGCTACTGATTGCCCTTTCAGCGGTTGGCTTCGATCTTGGGCTGCAATCCAGCCTGGTGGCCCACCAGAATCTGGTCTATAGCCTGGAGCCTCAGGCGCGGGGCCGCCTGAACGCCCTGCTGTTTACCCTGGTGTTCATCGGTATGGCACTGGGCTCAGTTCTCGGCACCCAAGTTTACGCCCTGGCAAACTGGCAAGGCGTTGTCGGGTTGGCAACCGTCAGTGGCGCGATTGCCCTGATGATAAGACTGACGGGTAATACCGTGGTGAGCCAAACAAAAACGGCCTAAAAAAATGCCCGCGCCGGGGTGTAAGTGGCGCGGGCAGACAAACATATCCAGTTTCATGATATGTTTCAAAAAAAGGCGTTAACGATTTAACTGGAACAACGACATTCCCTGCATATCGGTAAACGCTTTATAGGATGCCTGCAGCGCAGCCTGCTGCATAACATAGGACGAAATCGCTGCGTTCCAGTCGACATCCACCAGGTTACTCATCTGCTGAGTTTGCCCTAACGCACGATCGGCGCCCAGCGAATCCAGCGAGCTCAGTTCACTGAGCTGTGTGCCTAATTCAGCACGGACGGACAGGACGTTATTGAGCGAGTTCTTCAGCCCACGGTTAGTTTTATCAATCGCTTCAGCAGCCTTTGCTTTTGCCACATCATCGCCTTCTATCGGCGTATTTAACGCGGCAATCGCCGTATCCAGCATGACAAATAAATTCGTTTCTGGCTTGCTTCCGTCAGGTTCCGGAACGGCATTACTGGTTACGGAGTTAAAAATTTTGTCCCCGGTGTGGCCAATGACCATCAAACGGGCAGCATCCACCTGTTGAGTGATATTCTCCGTCCCGCCAGAATAGGTACCATCAGTCTGAGCAAACGGCGCCGCTTCCGTTTTGTATCCACCAAAAATATAGCGCCCATTGCCATCAGTACTGTTTGCCAGATTCATTAACTGGTCGCGGATCCCCTGCAAATCTTTGGCCAGGGACGCCCGGTTATCATCACTTAACGTGCCGTTCCCGGCGCTGACGATTTTTTCCTGTGCCGCAGTAATCGCCGTCGTTGCCCGGCCTAAAACGTTTTCTTCCAGTGAAACTTTCTGCGTCGCAAAAGTGCGTGCCAGCGTATACTGGCTATTCTGCGCTTGAGCCTGAGACAGCACCACGGCCTGTGAGGCGGCAATCGGATCGTCAGACGGATTGATGACCCGTTTGCCCGTCGACATTTGCTCGCCGAACTTCATCCATTCAGCCTGAGAGTTAGTGATGCCGCGCATATTCTGCTGGTACATCATCTGGGTACTGATACGCATTATGTCCCTCTCCCTTAGCGAATATTAATCAGTGCATCAAATAGCGTATTCGCGGTTTGCAGCACCTGAGCGTTAGCCAGGTAATATTGCTGATAACGCTGCAAATTGCCGTACTCTTCGTCGAGGTTAACCCCGGAAATAGACTGCTGCTGGTTAGAGATCTGCGTGACCACGTTTTTTTGCGTGGTGCTGCTGGTTTTCAGCGTCGCGGTTTTGTTACCGACATCGCTTACCATCGTGGCATACGCGTCGTTGAAAGTTTTATTCCCGACGGTCGCTTTGGTTTGCAGATCCAGCAGTTTTTGACCGTTACGGTTATCGCTTTTACCCTTGTCTTTATCCGGATCAACGTCGTTCTTAGACACTTCCGCCATGGCGATTTTTGACTCGTCAGTCACCATCACCTTCATATTGACAATGGCATTGCTAACCGGTTTCAGAATAAAACTGTCGTTATCTTTCGCGCCGGTGGGATTATCCGTCACCGTCACTTTCAGACCATCAATGTCCAGTTTACCGTTGGTATCCGGTTTGGCTTCAAACGTTGAATTATCCGCGAGGCGCGTGACTTGCCACTTGCCACCGTTAAACACAACTTTATAGTCAGTCGCCTGCACTTTAGAACTGTCATCAACTTCAGCGGTTAACTCCGCTTTACCGGTGTTTTTAGCATTACTGGTCACCGACGGATCGCCGATGGCGAAGAAATCCTTACCCGCAACGCCATCGGTATCAAAACCGGCTTTATGCTGCGTGTTAAAGGCATCGGCAAATGCCAGAGCCAATTGGCCCAGCGTATTACGTGTCTGGTCCAGTTCCTGAGAGCGGAACGTTAACAACCCACCCAGTGAGCCGGTGTTGAGCAGTTTTTCCGGGATTTCAATATTCCCCGCAACCCCATCGACATAGGCCACGGTGGTGCGGTTTGGATCGGCGCTGGACGGTACAGCAGCAAGCTGGCGGGCGCTGCTGCCCTGCACCAGCGAATAGCCATTCGCCATGGTGATGTTGTAGGTGCCGCCGTCCTGAATGCTAACCTCAACGCCGACAATTTTGTTCAACTCGCTCACCAACTGATCGCGCTGGTCCAGCAGATCGTTCGGCGAAGCCCCCGCGCCGACGCCAGTCAGACGAGAGATTTGGTCATTGAGGCTGGCAATTTGCTTCGAGTAGTTGTTGATCTGGTCAACACTGGCGGAGATCGCGATATTAACCTGCTTATCCTGATCGCGCAGATACTGATCGGTAGTTTTGAACTGGTTGACTAAACCGTCTGCTTTGCCAATCAGCGCCTGACGCGCCGCCGGGTCTTCTGCGTTACTGACCAGCGTTTGTAAGCTGGTGAAAAAGCCTTGCATCGAGGTAGAAATAGAACTGGTCTTGCTGGCAAGCAGGTTATCGATTTTCGACATTTGCTCATAGCGCGTTGTCAGGCCACTGCTTTGGTTCTGCGCGGCGCGTAACTGATTACTGATGAACGAGTCATACTCACGCTGCACGCCAGAAACATAGACGCCATTGCCAACCCAGCCCCCCGCACCCAGCGTGCTGTTCGCTTGCGCCATGATGGTCGTCTGACGGGTATACCCGGCCACGTTATAGCTGGTGATGTTATTACTGGCAGTGTTCAACGCGGCCTGCGCTGCGCTGAGACCACTCATGGCGTTGTTAATCAAGCTGGACATGGAGGTTCCTTGTAATCCTTCAATACTGGTTATTATCGGCAGCGAGTGGGCAGACTTGAGCTATTTAAAACAGATTGTCGAGATTGCTACTGTAGGTTTTGCTCACTTTCTCACTCATCGATTTCAACTGCTGGATCATGGTGGTTAATTTACGCGCATAGTGCGGATCGGTGGCGTAGCCTGCATTCTGCAAGGCCTGTGCACCCTGCTCGGCAGTCGCTGCGCCGGTGACTGCAGCGTAGCGCGGATTACGCGATATCAGCCCGACATAATCCGACAGCGCCTCAAGGTACGAGCTATAGACACGGAATCGGGCTTTCACTTTTTTCGCCTCACCGTTTTCATATTCGGTAGTGGTGATTTCGGTGGTCGGCCCTTTCCAGCTCCCCGAAGCCTTCACGCCGAAAATGTTAAAGCTCGGCTCACCGTTCTCACGGCGGATTTGGCGTTGCCCCCAACCGGATTCCAGCGCCGCCTGCGCCAGGATCAGATGATGAGGTACCCCGCTTTGTTGACTCGCCAGTTTTGCTGGTAGCGATAGCTGAGCAAGGAAGTCTTTACTGTCGCCCGACAGCGGTTCGTCATTCCCTTCCACCGCTTTCGGTAGCGCTTTACGCACCATCTGCGTCAGTGCCTGGTTTTGATAGCTGGTCACCGTTTCCAGTGAAAACTTCATCGGTACCTGCGGCGCATCATCCGCAGGCGTCCCCTGGCCTTCGGTCATCTGCTTAACCATCATTTCAGCCAGCCCCAGACCTTTGCCTGCTGTCATCTGCTGGGCTACTTGCTGGTCATACATGCTGGTGTACAAGCGCGTCGAGTCGCTGCTAAAGACGCCATCTTTTGGCAGCGCTTCACGCATGCTTTTCAGCATCATCTGGACAAACATCCCTTCAACCTGGCGGGCGACCGGACGGATATTTGCCGCCGGATCCTGACCCGCCTTCGCTTTCAGTTCGTTCAGCGATTGCGCATCCCAGGCGGCGCTGGTCAGCAGTTTGCTGTCACCAATCATCAGATAATTTCCAGTTTGGCGCGTAAACAACCCGCACTTTGCATGGATTGCAGAATTGACATCAAATCCATTGGCGTGGCACCGAGCGCATTGAGGGCGCGAACCACATTGTTCAAATTGGCGCTGGAGCGCACGCTCTGCAACGAGCCGCCGCTTTGACGCATATCGATTTGGGTTTGCGGAGTAACCACGGTTTGCCCACCGCCAAACGGCGTATCGGGCTGACTGACGTTGGCCTGGCGATTCACCGTGATAGACAAGTTGCCCTGCGCGACCGCGCAACTGTCCAACGTAACTTCGCGGTTCATCACTACCGATCCCGTACGGGAGTTGATAATCACCTTCGCATCCTGCGGCGTTACGTTCACTTCTATATTCTGGATATCAGCGAGGAAGCGCACCTGTGAGCTATTGCCGCTCGGCACACGCACCTGAATCGTACGCGCATCCAGCGCCGTGGCGCTGCCAAACCCACGCGAACGGTTAATGGTGTCGGTTATCTGCTGTGCCAGGGTGAAGTCTTCATTATTCAGCTGCAGATTGAGGGTGTTTCCGCCACCAAACTGGCTAGGAAGTTCGCGTTCAATAGTGGCCCCGTTGGTGATCCGCCCACCATTGAGTTGGTTCACCTGAACGCTACTGCCGCCCGCCGCAGCACCGGCGCCGCCGACTAAAATATTGCCCTGCGCCAGCGCATAGACCTGGCTATCAACCCCTTTCATCGGGGTCATCAGCAGCGTCCCGCCGCGCAGGCTCTTGGCGTTACCCATTGAAGAGACCACAACGTCAATGGTTTGTCCCTGACGTCCAAACGCAGGAAAGGATGCCGTCACCATCACCGCCGCCACGTTTTTCAACTGCATATTGGTGCCGGTCGGCACGGTGATCCCCAGTTGAGAGAGCATGTTATTGAGCGTTTGGGTGGTGAACGGCGTCTGGGTGGTCTGGTCACCCGTGCCGTCCAGTCCCACCACCAGCCCGTAGCCAATCAGCGAGTTTTCACGCACACCCTGAACGCTGGTCAGATCGCGAATACGATCGGCATGGGCCAACGTGGTTGCCAGCATCAGGACCATTGCAACAAGAGTTTTAAACACAGAAAGCCTCGCTTACATCGGTGACAAATTAAGGAAGAAACGCTGCAACCAGCCCATATTCTGCGCTTCGTTGATATAGCCGTTACCGACATACTCAATACGTGCATCCGCCACCTGGGTTGACGGAACAGAGTTGCTGCCGCTGATGGTGCGCGGGTTAACCACCCCGGAGAAGCGGATAAATTCAGTGCCCTGGTTTATGGCGATCTGCTTTTCACCCACAACGTGTAAATTGCCGTTGACCAGAACCTGATCGACGGTCACGGTCAGCGTACCGCTAAAGGTGTTACGGGCATTGGCGCCACCTTTACCGTTAAAGGAGTTCCCACCGGACGCTTCTACGTCAGCACGCTCGTTGCCAAACAGTCCCTGCAGGTAGCGCGGCACCGTGTCGAAACCAAAGTTTGTTTTGCCATCACGGCTGGCGTTAGCAGAAGAGCTTTTGCTCGCACTGACGTTTTCCTGCAATACGATAGTTAGCGTATCGCCAACATTGCGCGGACGGCGGTCTTCAAATAGCGGCTGGTAGCCATAGTTAACTGGCTGCGCAGACTGAAAAATTGATCCATTCGCCACCGGCGTTGGGCCAGGTATCGGCTGGGCAGAGGTCGCCCCCTGAACCAGCGGCGTGGCCGGGATCCAGGCACATCCTGTCAGTGACACCACCAGCAGGGCCGTAATCGGGTATGGGTGAAGCGCGTTTTTTCGCATTGCCTTCATCTTCTACATCAGTGTGCCGGTGAGGTTTTCACCCCACCGGACAACACGTTAGAGTTGCGTCAGTTTTTGCAGCATCTGATCGGTAGTCGACACCGCTTTGCTGTTGATTTCGTAAGCACGTTGAACCTGGATCATATTCACCAGCTCTTCCGCCACGTTGACGTTAGAGGTTTCAACATAGCCCTGATACAGCAGACCCGCGCCGTTAAGCCCTGGCGTGCTCTCGTTCGGCGCACCTGAAGATTGCGTCTCGGTGTACAGGTTCTCACCAATGCTTTCCAGTCCGGTATCGTTCATAAAGGTGGTCAGGTTGAGCTGGCCTACCTGTACCGGCGCCGCCTGTCCTTGCTGGGTTACGCTGACGATGCCATCACGCCCGATAGTGATGCTGAGCGAGTTCGCTGGAATGGTGATCGCTGGCTGAACCTGAAAACCGCCTGCCGTCACCAGTTGGCCGTTCTGATCCACCTGGAAAGAGCCGTCACGCGTATAAGCAGAGGTACCATCCGGCAACATGACCTGGAAAAAACCCTGGCCTTTAATCGCCACATCTTTGCTGTTATTGGTCTGTGACAGGTTGCCCTGACTGTGTAAACGCTCGGTCGCCACCGGACGCACACCGGTACCGATTTGCAAACCCGAAGGCAGTACGGTCTGTTCAGAAGACTGCGCGCCCGGTTGACGAATCGTCTGGTACAACAGATCTTCAAACACCGCACGCTGACGCTTGAAACCATTGGTGCTGACGTTTGCCAGGTTGTTGGCAATCACATCCATGTTGGTTTGCTGTGCATCCAGGCCGGTTTTGGCGATCCATAATGAACTGATCATAAAATGTCCTGTATTAACTCATCGACAGCAGTTGGTTGGCGCGACCCGCGTTATCATCCACGCTACTGATAATCTTCATCTGCATTTCGAAGCGACGGGCGCTGGCGATCATGTCGCTCATCGCGGCAACCGGTTTGACGTTACTGCCCTCCAGCACGCCCGACATCACGCGGATGCTGGGATCGGCCGGAAGCGTCGGGCCACGGGTCGCCTGTGCTGCCGCGCTCAGGCGGAACATACCGTCATCACCACGCTGCACTTCACTTCCCGTTGCCTTCACCAGCTTCAGACGCCCGACAGGCGCCACGGTATTCGCCGGATCGCCTGGGTTCAGCGCAGAAATCGTCCCGTCAGCAGCAATGGTGATTTCTGAACCTTCCGGTACCGCTATTGGCCCGGCTTCGCCAATCACCGGATGTCCCTGAATGGTCAGTTCACCGGTGGGGCTTACCTGAATTGCGCCATTACGGGTGTACCCTTCACTGCCGTTAGCGGTCTGCACCGCCAGCCAGCCGTCCTGTTGCAGCGCAACGTCCAGCGGGCGGGAGGTGTAGTCCATCTGACCTGGCGTCATATCAGCCCCTGGCGTTGAGGCCACCACCAGCGTACGCGTCGGTAAAGAGAGCCCTTCAACCGGCACCGCACGTAGCGCATTAAGCTGCGCGCGGAAACCCGGCGTTGAGGCGTTTGCCAGGTTGCTGGCCGTCACCGCCTGTTGGTTCAGCGTCTGACTGGCCGCGCCCATGGCGGTATAAATTGCGTGATCCATTAAGCCGTCCCGTCAGGCGCTTAGCGCAGGTTGACCAGCGTGTTGAGGATCTGATCCTGGGTTTTGATGGTCTGCGCGTTCGACTGATAGTTACGCTGGGCGACGATCATGTTCACCAGTTCTTTACTCAAATCCACGTTCGATGCTTCCAGCGCGCCGTTCGTCAGCTTGCCGAAGTTACCGGTACCCGCGGTGCCCAGCAGCGCCACACCGGAGGCCTGAGTTGCCGCCCAGACGTTATCGCCCTGAGAAGCCAGTCCTTCGTTGTTGGCAAAGTTAGCCAGCACGATCTGCCCCAGTACTTGCTTTTGTTCGTTGGAGTAGTTACCGACGACGGTGCCGTCGTTGTTAATCTGGTAGCTCACCAGATCGCCCGGTTTGTAGCCGTCCTGATTCGTCGCAACGATGTTGTTGGCGCCGGTGTTCTGCTGCATAGAGTTCTGGAAACTCATTGCAAAGGTGATTGCTGGTGCGCCATTGAGTGCGCTAGTGGTGATATCAAAGGCGCCCCCCCCGATTAATGCCCCGCTGGTATTAAATTCCAGCGTAGAAGTCGGCGTTGTAGGCACTGCAGCTGCAGGATCGCTGCTATCGATGGTATACACGGCCCATTTGTTATTAGGCTGCTTTACAAAATAGGCGTTAACTTCGTGGGCATTCCCCAGGCTGTCAAAAACGGTGACAGGGCCTTTTTTGTTATAGCTGTCCGCATCTTTCGGATCGAACTTTGTCGTTGTCGGGATTATTTTATCCGATGAGTTCAGGTTGATCTGCATTGATGCTTTGCTGGTTGCCTGTGCCGCCATCAACGTATTCGGAACGGTGATCGGCCCCGGGTTCGCGCCCTGCTGTACTGTCGGCGGTGTGCCGGTGGCCGGATAGCCCGTCAGCTGCAGCCCCTGCATGTTGACGATGTTACGGTTTTGATCGAGCTTGAATTGACCGTTACGGCTGAAGAAAACAGACCCGTTGCTGTCGACCATACGGAAGAAACCGTTCTGGCTAATGGCAACATCCAGCCCACGGCCGGTATTCGTGGTGGTGCCATCGGTAAAGTCCTGGGTAATACCCGCAACTTTAACGCCCAGGCCCACTTTAGAACCGGCAAACATATCCGCAAAGGAAGCGGTACCGGATTTAAACCCGTAGGTCGCGGAGTTGGCGATGTTGTTACCAATGACATCGAGGTTGGTCGCTGCAGCGTTCAGACCGCTGACCGCTTGAGAAAAGGCCATGACTTACTCCTGATAAGTGTGAAGGCTTAGATGATCTGCCGTACTTCGTCGAGGGTGGTGGTTCCATAGGTACCGAGGTCCAGCGTGTTACCGCCATTGCTGCGAATAACCCCCTGCACCAACGCAAACTGAAGCGGCTGTGCCACAAGCTGTGTACCGCCATTACTGGCGGCTATCGCCACGTTGTAGGAACCGCTCGGGGCCGTCGTGCCATCCGTCATGGTGCCGTCCCAGGTGAAGGTGTGAACCCCCGCCTTCAGCTCACCAATATCGATCGTGCGCACGACCTTGCCGTCTTTATCGGTAATGGTGGCAGTGACCTTATCGGCTGGCTGCTGCAGCTCTACGCCAAACGGGGTCGTGGTGGTGGTCGCCCCCTCTTCCGTCCCTTTTCCGGTCAGGATCGTGGTACCTGGAATCATCACGCCATGACCAATCAAGGTACTGGCCTGCAGCGACTGGCTGTTGTCTATCTGTCCAGAAATCGACCCCAGCGTAGTATTCAGCTTTTCAATCCCGCTGACGGTACTGATTTGCGCCAACTGGGTGGTGAGTTCGTTGTTTTGCAGGGGGTTGGTCGGATCCTGGTTTTTCAGCTGCGCGACGAGCAGCGTCAGAAAGCTGCTTTGCAGGTCAGCAGCATTGCTGCCCGTCAGCGAGCTTTTGCTACTGGTGGAATTAACACCCGTGGTGTTCGGGTCATTCGTTTTTACAGCAATTGACATGTGCGCCTCCTTTACTGACCTAGCGTCAGCGTTTTAAGCATCAAACTTTTTACAGTATTGAGCACTTCGACGTTTGCCTGATAGCTGCGTGAGGCTGACATGGTGTTGACCATCTCTCCGACCACATCCACATTGGGCATTTTGACGTAACCGTTCGCGTCCGCCAGCGGGTTACCCGGTTCATAAACCAGCTTGTCCGGCGCCTGGCTCTCAATGACGTCAGCGACTTTTACGCCACCAGTTGCCGCACCCGGCGCGGCGTTAACCTGAAAAACAACCTGCTTCGCGCGATACGGTTGACCGTCAGGTCCGGTTACGCTGTCCGCATTCGCCATGTTGCTGGCCGCCACGTTCAGACGCTGGGACTGCGCGGTCAGCGCCGAGCCTGCGATATCAAAAATATTTAACAACGCCACGAATTAGTTCCCTCCTTGCAGCACGGTCATCATGCCCTTGATTTGTCCACCCAATGCGGTGAGCCCCATCTGATACTTCAGGCTGTTATCGGCAAACTGCGTACGCTCCCGGTCCATATCCACCGTATTGCCATCCAGCGACGGCTGGTCTGGAATACGGTAAAGCAGCTCCGTCGAGGGTGCAGAAAGCGTCTGGGCCGGAATATGTTGTGCAGAGGTCAGCGTCAACGAGACACCGCCGGTTTCTTCCCGTCCACGCACCATGACTTTTTTTAATTCACTGGCGAAATCCAGGTCGCGCGCCTGATACCCCGGCGTGTCGGCGTTGGCAATGTTGGCCGCTAATACTTCCTGGCGTTGGGCGCGCAGATTCAGCGCTTCCTGTTGAAAACGTAAGGCGGCGTCGAGCTTATCGAGCATATCTCCTCCGCAAATGACAAAATTCAGCCGACAGCTTAAATCCCATTACGCGCGCGTTATCGCTGGAATAAGCGCAAAATGCGTCGCTATTTGTTGCGTTGATGGCGGCGTCACACAGGTAAAATCCAGCCACAGCCTGAAAAAGCGAGAGGTATTGATGCAAACGTTCAAACGTGGAATAGCGGTGGTCGCACTGCTGTTCAGCCCCCTGACGCTGGCGCAAGACCTGAATTCGCAGCTTACGGCGTGGTTTTCCGAGCGACTGGCAGGGTTCAGTGACGAGGTGGTCGTTACCCTGCGGACCCCACCCAACCTGCTGCCTGCCTGTGAGCAACCGGCACTCAGCGTGGCCGGTAGCGCGAAGTTATGGGGCAATGTGAATGTGCTGGCGAGATGCGGTAATGAAAAACGTTACCTACAGGTGAACGTGCAGGCCACGGGCGACTACGTGGTTGCCGCTGCCCCTATCGCCCGGGGAAGCGCGCTTAACTCAGCCAGCGTAACGCTAAAACGCGGTCGTCTGGACCAACTGCCGCCGCGTACCGTGCTGGACATTAACCAGGTGCAGGAGGCGGTGAGTCTGCGTGATGTGGTCGCTGGCCAGCCGATCCAGCTCACCATGCTGCGTCAGGCATGGCGGATAAAAGCGGGTCAGCGCGTGTTGGTTATCGCCAATGGAGACGGTTTTCGCGTGAATGCGGAAGGTAAGGCGCTGAATAATGCGGCAGTTGCCCAGAACGCCAGGGTACGGATGCTTTCAGGCCAGGTCGTCAGCGGCGTCGTCGATGCTGATGGGAATATTCTTATTAACCTATAATAGGTTAAAGATTTTTTTGCGGATGCCGATAGATAATCAACCAATGATTAAAGCGGGCCGCTATAGCGTAACCCCTCGATGAGGATAAAAAAAATGAGTATTGATCGTACCTCACCATTGAAGCCAGTTAGCACTGTCCAGCCGCGCGAAGCCAGCGACACGTTGGTCCAAAAAACACGTAAGGAAAAAACGTCCACGACCAACAGCACTAGCGTCATGTTGAGCGACGCGCAGGCAAAGCTGATGCAACCCGGCACCAACGACATCAATATGGAGCGCGTCGAAGCACTGAAAACCGCCATCCGTAACGGTGAGTTGAAAATGGATACCGGAAAAATTGCCGACTCGCTGATCCGCGAGGCGCAGAGCTACTTACAGAGTAAATAAAGTATGACGTGTTTGTCAGAAATACTTGATCAGATGACGACTGTCCTGAATGACCTGAAAACGGTGATGGATGCTGAGCAGCAGCAACTTTCCGCAGGCCACATTCACGGTAGCCAGCTACAGCGTATTACAGAAGAAAAAAGCTCTTTGCTGGCAACCCTGGATTACCTGGAGCAGCAGCGACGTCTTGAGCACGATGCGACGCGCAGCGCTAATGCTGATATTGCCCAACGCTGGCAGACGATTACCACTAAAACGCAGCATTTACGCGATCTCAACCAGCATAATGGTTGGCTGTTGGAAGGACAAATCGAGCGCAATCAACAGGCGCTCGAGGTACTTAAACCGCATCAGGAACCCACGCTGTATGGCGCTAACGGCCAAACATCCTCAGCCCATCGCGGCGGAAAGAAGTTCTCAATTTGACGAATGCCTGACGGCTCGTAGCTTTCAGGCCTGCGTGTTTTGCAGGCCGGATAAGGTGCTCCCCTCATCCGGCAGTATGTTCATTATGCCGTTCGGCGCACAAACTCTTTCACTTTAAAGCCCAGCACGGCCAGCGCGGCAAAGTAAGCAGTAATACCGACCAACACCACCGCCATTAAGCGCAGCAGACGCCACAGCATCGTCCCCTGAGACCACTCCGGCATAATGTACAGCATCCCCACCAGCGCCGCAGACATCACCAGCACAGAGATCACCAGACGCGCCAGGAACCAGGCCCAACCCGGCTGTGGCGTGAATATTTTCTGTTTACGTAACTGCCAGTACAGCAGCGAGGCGTTCAGACAGGCCGCCAGACCGATCGACAGCGACAGCCCGGCATGTTTCAACGGACCGATAAACGCCAGGTTCATCACCTGGGTCATAATCAGCGTCACGATGGCAATTTTCACCGGCGTTTTAATGTCCTGACGGGAGTAAAATCCGGGGGCCAACACTTTCACCACGATCAGGCCAATCAGGCCGACCGAATACGCCACCAGCGCGCGCTGGGTCATGGACGCATCAAAAGCGGTAAACTTACCGTACTGGAACAATGAAACCGTCAGCGGCTTTGCCAGGATCCCCAATGCCACCGCACTGGGCAAGGCGAGCAGGAAGCACAGACGCAGCCCCCAGTCCATCAGGCGACAATATTCATCATGGTTACCGCTGGAAAAACTTTTTGACAGCGAGGGCAGCAGAATAGTGCCCAGCGCGACGCCCAGAACACCTGACGGGAACTCCATCAAACGGTCAGCGTAGTACATCCAGGAAACCGAACCTGAAGCCAGAAATGACGCGAAAATCGTGTTGATAATCAGGGAAATCTGGCTGACGGAAACGCCGAGGATCGCCGGACCCATCTGCTTCACTACGCGCATCGCGCCCGCATCACGAAAATTCACGCGCGGCAGCACCAGCATGCCAATTTTCTTCAAGTGCGGAAGCTGATAAACCAGTTGCAGCACACCACCGACGGTCACGGCCCACGCCAGCGCCAGCACCGGCGGATTAAAATACGGAGCGGCAAACAGCGCAAAACCGATCATGCTGATGTTGAGAAACGTCGGCGCAAACGCCGGAATAGAGAAACGGTTCCAGGTATTCAGAATCGCACCCGCCAACGAGGCCAGCGAAATCAACAGAATATAAGGAAAGGTTATCTGCAACAGCTGGGTAGTCAGCGTAAATTTGTCAGCAGTATCGGCAAAGCCTGGCGCGGTGACCATGATCACCCACGGCGCGGCAAGCATCCCGGCAACCGTCACCACGGCCAACGCCAGCGTCAGCAAGCCAGACACGTAGGAAACAAACACGCGGGTGGCATCTTCGCCCTGCTTACTTTTGTATTCAGCCAGAATAGGGACAAATGCCTGAGAAAACGCGCCTTCAGCAAAAATTCGACGCAGCAGATTAGGAAGTTTGAATGCCACAAAAAAGGCATCGGTCGCCATCCCTGCACCAAAGATTCTGGCGACGATCGCATCACGCGCAAAACCCAGCACGCGTGAGAACATCGTCATTGAGCTGACGGCTGCCAGTGACTTTAATAAATTCATCTATGTTGTATTCCAGACTCTGAGGCAAAACCCCGTATAACCAACATCGCCATCCGGCAATGTCACTGTGCCTGATGGCGACGCCGCAGCGTCTTATCAGGCCTACAAGCCAGCCTATGGTTGAAAAGAGGTGTTATTTTGAGTGGGCATATATACCCGTCATACTTCAAGCTGCATGTGCGTTGGCTACGCTCGCTCACCCGAATCACTTACCAGAGTAAGCTCAACGGGATTCACTCCCTTGCCGCCTGCCTGCAACTCGAATTATTTTGGGTATAGTACCTGGATTACAATGAATTACTACCGCCAGATGTTACAGGGGGTTATTCGTCCATCGCATCCCGCCACAGCTTTTCCACCACGCGCTGCGCCAGAATAGCCTGCTCACCCGCTGTCTCAGGAACTGTCTGATTTTGCACGCATTCAATAAAATGGCGCGCACATCCGGTAAAGCCTCGCTGCTCCAGCGTCGTTTGCCAGCCGGGTATCGGTTGCTGAACGACACCGTGTCCGCGCTCCTCACGCCATTCACGCATATCCGTGACATCAATTAACCCACCGTCGATAACCGCCTGCACGCTCTCGCGCTGACTGCCCGCACGGCGATGCATACTGGTCGTTATCTGCAGCCGGTCGACGCAGAAATGGTGTTCTGCATACAGCATTGCTCCGGACTCATTGGTTAACAGCGTGCCGCTATTTAGCTGTGCCTTTCCCCCTGCCAGCCACAGCGCGGTGTCCACCACATGCAGATAGTCATCCAGCAGCGTAAAACGCAGATCGTGTGGCCCGACGCTATCGCTGCGATGCTTATCCATGCGGATGGAGGCTGGCTGGCTTAACTGCGACTTTAACTCGCGATACAGCGGCGCAAACCGGCGGTTAAATCCGACCATCAACGTCAGTTTTTTTCGCGCCGCCAGCTCCACCAGTTGTTCCGCATCACGCAGGTTTTCCGCCAGCGGTTTATCCACGCAAACGTGGACCCCTGCATGAAGCAATTCGCTGACTACCGCATGGTGCGTCGCAGTACTGGAGTGTACGAAAACCGCATCACAGGTTGCCGCCAGGTTTTGTAATGAATCAACATACGGCATGCGCCAGGCTGCACAAATCCGTTCTGCTTTCTCACGCGAAGGTGACCAGGCCCCCTGTAACGTCCAGTCCGCAGCGGCGCCCAACACGGGTAGCCAGGCCTTTTGCGCGATGCCGCCCAACCCGACGACACCGATACGAAGTTTTTTCACGTTACTCTCCCAGATGCGCCAGCAAGGATTCGAGCCGCTGTTTTAACTCAGCGACTTCGCTTTCCAGCACCTCAACGCGCGCCTGCAAATCGCTGGATGCCGCCTGAGGCTCATCAGCGGTTGTCACCATCGTCAGATCGACGTCGCCACAGAACAGATGCATATAGCGGCTTTCGCGTTTTCCCGGTTCACGCGCCAGACGGACCACGTAAGGACCATCTTCGCGGGTGGCCAGCTGTTCCAGCGTTGACTCCACTTCCGCCACATCGCTGAATTCATACATGCGGGATGCGCGACTACGCAGTTCGCCCGGCGTCTGCGCACCGCGCAGTAACAGCGTGGTGATCAAGGCCACCTCACCGGCGCTGAGCTTAAGGTTACCAAACTCTGAATTGCAGAAGCGCTGTTCGTACTTGGTCACACGATTGCCGAATCCGCTCACCGTACGCAAGAAATGGCGTTTCACCAGATTATCGAGCTGATCCTGCACCTCCGATTCCGACAGATTCATCACCGGTTCACGATTGGTTTTTTGGTTACAGGCGGTCACGACACCATTCACGGAGAGCGGATATTGTTCCGGCGTAGTCACCTGTTTTTCCAGCAAACAGCCAATCACGCGTGCTTCGGTAGCGGTTAATTCATATTTCATCGTCTTCTCCATTCATCAGCCAATACAGCTGAAACTTAGCGACCGGGGGTCCATTCTGATGTTGTTAACGCCGTCAGCACATGATCGCGCCACTGCCCATCTATCAGCAGATAGTCTTTGGCATAACCTTCTTTTTCAAATCCAAGCCGCGCCAGCAAATCGCCGCTACGTTTATTGTGTGGCATATAGTTCGCCATAATGCGATGAATATGCTGCGTGCGCTGCATGTAGCGAATGGCTGCAACCAATGCCTCGTACATCAATCCCTGCCCTTGCCACTTTTGCGCAATGGAATAGCCGAGATAGCAGGCGTGAAACGATCCACGCACAACGTTGGAGAAATTTGCAACACCGATAATCTCTTTCTCTTCCGGGTCGAGCAGCGCAAAGTACCAGGCAGAGCCTTGTTTATGAAACTCGGTGATCATACTCAGACGCGCCTGCCAGCCAGAGGGATAGCAGTGGCTTTCATCGCGAATAGGCTCCCAGGGCTTTAAGAAATGACGATTCTCTGCGTAATAATCTGCCAGACGCCAGGCATCACGCTCATGCACTAAACGCACGACCAGGCGGTCCGTGGTTAAGCGCACTTTTGGCACGTTACTGCGATAGCCAAACATTCTATACCTACTCCTTCCCGCACCGTTTTCAATACGCTATTCGCGATACTATACCTGTACAAATATGCCCGATGAAAAGAGCAAAACACCATTTCTTGAATTATTCACACATTTTGATGAAAACTCTCTATCAAGACCGACTTTTGATAAAAAAATATTGTCCCGCCGAGGGTGGGAAAAGGTCAGACAACCCCGCAGAATAGACAGGCTTACCGTTAAAACTCTAAACAGAGTGACGAGTTTTTCCCTGGAGGGGAAATGTCGCAAGTCTCGCAGGCGAGGAACCTGGGTAAATATTTCCTGCTTATCGATAATATGCTGGTCGTGCTGGGTTTCTTCGTCGTCTTCCCGCTGATCTCGATTCGTTTCGTCGACCAAATGGGTTGGGCCGCCGTGATGGTCGGCATCGCGCTCGGGTTACGTCAATTTATTCAGCAGGGTTTGGGAATTTTTGGCGGGGCCATTGCCGACCGTTTTGGCGCAAAACCGATGATTGTCACCGGCATGCTGATGCGCGCCGCCGGGTTTGCGACGATGGGAATCGCCCATGAACCCTGGCTTCTGTGGTTTTCCTGTTTTCTCTCCGGGCTGGGCGGCACGCTGTTCGATCCCCCCCGTTCGGCGCTGGTGGTCAAACTGATCCGCCCGGAAAAGCGCGGGCGCTTCTTCTCCATCCTGATGATGCAGGACAGCGCCGGGGCGGTCATTGGGGCATTACTGGGAAGCTGGCTGTTACAGTATGACTTCAGGCTGGTCTGCGCCACCGGGGCCATTATCTTCATCCTGTGCGCCGCCTTTAACGCCTGGTTGCTTCCTGCGTGGAAACTATCGACAGTGAAAATTCCGGTGCGTGAAGGAATGAACCACGTGATGCGTGACAAACGATTTGTCACTTACGTGCTGACGCTGGCAGGTTACTACATGCTGGCAGTCCAGGTGATGCTGATGCTGCCGATTATGGTTAACGACATTGCAGGATCCCCGGCGGCCGTCAAATGGATGTATGCCATCGAGGCGTGCCTCTCGTTAACGTTGCTCTACCCGATTGCCCGCTGGAGCGAAAAACGTTTTCGCCTTGAACACCGTCTGATGGCCGGTCTGTTAATCATGTCACTCAGCATGATGCCTATTGGGTTGGTCGGAAACCTACAGCAGCTCTTCACCCTGATCTGCACGTTCTATATCGGCTCCATTATTGCTGAGCCAGCACGTGAAACGCTCAGCGCCTCGCTGGCGAGCGCACGGGCCCGGGGGAGCTATATGGGCTTTAGTCGGCTGGGACTCGCCATCGGCGGCGCCATAGGCTACATCGGCGGCGGCTGGCTGTTTGATATGGGTAAGGCACTGTCGCAGCCCGAGTTACCGTGGATGATGCTGGGTGTTATCGGCATTATCACCTTCCTGGCGCTGGGCTGGCAGTTCAGCCACAAACGCACGACGCGTGGCATGCTGGAGCCTGATGCCTGACGCGTAACCCTCAGCCCGGACACCTTTTCAGTTTTTTTGCTGGTGTCCGGGGCGCTGGTACTGGATGCTGCTTTGTGTCACGATTACGCCATAAGCATCATGTTGAGGAACCCCATGAAAAAGTTTTTTTTTGCTGCTGCACTCATTGTCAGCGGCCTGTTGGTTGGTTGTAATCAACTCACACAATACACGGTAAGCGAGCAAGAAATTAACCAGGCGCTGGCAAAGCATAATAATTTTTCGAAAGATATCGGTTTGCCCGGCGTTGCTGAAGCCCACATCGTGCTGAGCAATCTGACCAGTCAGATAGGTCGTGAAGAACCCAATAAAGTGACCCTGACCGGCGATGCCAACCTGGACATGAACTCACTATTTGGCAGCCAGAAAGCGACAATGAAGCTGAAGTTAAAAGCATTACCGGTGTTCAATAAAGAAAAAGGCGCGATTTATCTGCAAGAGATGGAAGTGGTTGATGCGACCGTCACACCAGAAAAAATGCAGTCGGTTTTGCAAACCCTGATGCCATATTTAAACCAGTCGCTGCGCAATTATTTCAACCAGCAACCGGCATACGTCCTGCGTGAAGACAGCAGTGAAGGCGAAGCGCTGGCGAAAAAGCTGGCAAAAGGAATTGAAGTAAAACCGGGTGAAATCATCATCCCGTTCACCGATTAACACATCAAAGGGCGCATCAGCGCCCTTTTTTTTCGTGCAAACGAAAACGTTTCCGCTTATCCTTTGTTTCCGGCAAAAAAGACTATCCTCAGCCGGAGCATATTGATGACTGCACCATCCCAGGTATTAAAGATCCGCCGCCCAGACGACTGGCATCTTCACTTTCGCGATGGCGACATGTTGAAAACTGTCGTGCCCTATACCAGTGAAATTTATGGACGCGCAATTGTCATGCCGAACCTGGCACCGCCCGTCACTACTGTTGACGCAGCCATCGCTTACCGTCAGCGTATTCTGGACGCCGTACCTGCCGGACACGATTTCACCCCGTTAATGACCTGCTATCTGACGGACACGCTGGATCCCAACGAACTGGAGCGCGGGTTCAACGAAGGTGTTTTCACCGCCGCCAAACTCTACCCGGCTAACGCCACCACCAACTCTACTCACGGCGTGACCTCTATTGATGCCATCATGCCGGTTCTGGAACGGATGGAAAAACTCGGCATGCCTTTGCTGGTGCACGGTGAAGTCACGCATGCGGAGATTGATATATTCGATCGCGAAGCTCGCTTTATTGACACGGTGATGGAGCCATTGCGGTCGCGTCTGACCGCGCTGAAAGTGGTGTTTGAACATATCACCACTAAAGACGCCGCCGACTACGTGCGTGACGGCAATGATCTGCTGGCAGCGACCATTACCCCGCAGCATTTGATGTTTAACCGCAACCATATGCTGGTCGGGGGCATTCGTCCGCATCTGTATTGCCTGCCTATTCTCAAGCGAAACGTCCACCAGCAGGCGCTGCGCGAACTGGTCGCCAGTGGTTTCAGCCGGGCGTTCCTCGGCACTGACTCGGCGCCGCATGCGCGTCATCGTAAAGAATCCAACTGCGGCTGCGCGGGGTGCTTTAATGCCCCTACCGCGCTCGCCAGTTATGCCACCGTCTTCGAAGAGATGAACGCCCTGGCCCATTTTGAGGCCTTCTGCTCGCTTAACGGTCCTCGCTTCTACGGACTGCCGGTTAACGACACCTTTATTGAACTGGTTAAAGAAGAGCAGCAGATACCGGAAAGTATCGCACTGGAGGGGGACACGCTGGTGCCTTTCCTCGGCGGTGAAACAGTACGCTGGTCAGTGAAACGCTAAAAAAATGTCGCCACCTGTTGTCAACTGGTGAAGTTAACTGTATAAATAACCAGTATATTCAACAGGGGGCTATTATGCGTATTGAAGTCACTATTGCCAAAACTTCGCCTTTGCCTGCTGGCGCCATTGACGCGTTGGCAGGTGAACTCTCCCGTCGTATTCACCATCATTTTCCGGATAACGACGGTAACGTCACCGTCCGTTATGCCGGCACAAACAATCTGTCGGTCATTGGCGCGACAAAAGAGGACAAAGAACGCATCAGCGAGATCCTGCAAGAGACATGGGAAAGCGCGGATGACTGGTTCATTAATGAATAAAAAATGATATGCAGTGATGTTTTTTGCCGGGTCGCCCCGGCTTTTTTTATTTTCCCGGATCATAAAGATTTCGAGCAATCTCTCTCAACAAAACAGTTAATGTTTATTTACATGCTGATCATCTTTTAGTCAAAACCACAAAATAACTGCACAACATGCTAAAAAAATATGAATGACATGCCGGTTTATCGTTCAGATAACACTTAAAACAAAAAAATTATGCCCTGTCCTCTTTAAATTTTCAGTGAATACCCTTATTTATTGGTATACTGAACTTGCTTCAGAAAAAAACGCATTGAACCTCGAAAACCGTTGTCTAGTAACACGAATTAGGGGGCATGATGGAAAAGAATAATGAAGTCATTCAGACTCATCCGCTTGTAGGATGGGACATCAGCACCGTTGATAGCTATGATGCGCTGATGCTGCGTTTGCACTACCAGACCCCGAATCGTCCAGACCCAAATGGGACTGAAGTTGGTCAAACGCTCTGGTTAACCACTGATGTTGCCAGGCAATTTATTTCGATATTAGAAGCCGGAATCGCCAAAATTGAATCAGGTGATTTCCCCGCTAATGAGTATCAGCGTCATTAAATCTGATGCACCCAACCTTCAAAAGGCACCTTAACGGTGCCTTTCTTATTTGATGGTTGAACATTCCGGGTTGAATATTCCAGGTCAGTTATTTACCCTGCTACTATCGCGATTGCAGAGAGAAGCGGATGAAATACGACTTAATCATTATTGGCAGCGGTTCCGTAGGCACCGCCGCCGGATACTATGCCACGCGCGCCGGTCTGAATGTACTGATGATCGATGCACATATGCCACCGCACCAACAGGGTAGCCATCACGGCGATACACGCTTAATTCGTCATGCCTATGGCGAAGGTGAAAAATACGTTCCGTTGGTCCTGCGTGCGCAGACATTGTGGGATGAACTCGCCCAGCATAATGAAGAACCTGTGTTTGTCCGTTCTGGTGTTGTCAACCTCGGCCCGGCAGATTCCACGTTCTTATCTAACGTGGCGCAAAGCGCAAAACAGTGGCAGCTCAACGTTGAACAGTTGGATGCCGCTGCCATCATGGCCCGCTGGCCCGAAATTCGTGTCCCGGAAAACTATATCGGCCTGTTTGAGGCCGATTCAGGTTTTCTGCGCAGTGAGTTGGCCATTAAGACCTGGATTCGCCTGGCTGAGGAAGCAGGCTGCGCTCAGCTGTTTAAATGCCCGGTTACCGCAATTCACCATCATGATGATGGCGTAACGGTTGAGACCGCAGACGGCGACTATCACGCGAAAAAAGCGCTGGTGAGTGCCGGCACCTGGGTACAGGCATTAGTACCGGAATTGCCGATACAGCCAGTGCGCAAAGTGTTCGCGTGGTATCAGGCTGACGGGCGCTACAGCGTTAAAAACAATTTCCCGGCCTTCACCGGCGAATTGCCTAATGGCGATCAGTATTACGGTTTCCCGGCCGAGAACGACGAACTGAAGATTGGTAAACATAACGGCGGGCAGGTTATTCACTCAGCCGAAGAGCGCAAAGCGTTTGCCGCTGTCGCCAGCGATGGTTCAGAGGCTTTCCCGTTCCTGCGTTCTGTTCTGCCCGGCGTGGGATGTTGTCTGCACGGTGCGTCATGCACCTACGATAACTCTCCGGATGAAGACTTTATTATTGATACGCTACCCGGACATGATAATACGCTTATTATTACCGGGCTAAGCGGTCACGGCTTTAAGTTTGCCTCGGTACTGGGGGAGATTGCGGCTGATTTTGCCCAGGACAAGCCGTCGGCCTTCGACCTGGCACCGTTCAAACTGAACCGTTTTAAACTATGACCATGATATGGCCTCGCCACTGGGGCCATTTTATTGAAGGAATAATAGTGATGCGCCGCATCGTTGACTATCTGGTGAATAATATACGCGAGCATTTTATGCTCTACATTATTTTATGGTCGCTGCTGGCAATCATGGATGTAATATATATTATGTTTTTCTGATCTTAGCCTGCTGACAATAATTGACAGCAATTGAGATTTCTTTAATTTTTATTGTGATTAATTGAATAATCAGAAACCCTACAAAGTACCGCACATCAGGCTCTACCCGCCCATCTTTCTCTAAACACCTGATGATCAACTCATCATCACATCAAATTTATTGAATTAAAAATAAATATCATCACTATTGTTATTTATTAGTTGCATTAATGTCTTTTACAGGCCATTTTCATTCACTTCTGAAATATCTATCGGTGTATTTATGCAATTCAATAATAGTCCACAGCGCTATGGTGTGGTGTCAGCCGTTTTGCACTGGCTGGTCGCGCTTGCCGTGTATGGCATGTTTGCGTTGGGTTTATGGATGGTCACACTCAGCTATTACGATGGCTGGTACCACCAGGCACCTGAACTGCATAAAAGCATCGGCGTATTGCTGATGATGGGGCTGGTGATTCGCGTGGTCTGGCGGCTGTGCTCTCCTCCTCCTGCGGCATTGAAAAGCTATTCTCGCTTAACTCGTCTGGCTGCGGCCCTGGGCCACCTCAGTTTATATCTGCTGCTGTTCTCCATTGTCATCAGTGGGTATTTAATTTCGACCGCAGACGGCAAACCCATCAGCGTCTTTGGCTGGTTTGAGATACCCGCCACGCTCGCCAATGCCGGGGTGCAGGCCGATCTCGCCGGGAGTCTGCACCTGTGGCTTGCCTGGAGCGTTGTGGTCCTCTCTCTTTTACATGGGCTGATGGCCCTGAAACACCACTTTATCGACAACGACGATACCCTTAATCGCATGTTGGGAAAATCGTCATCTGACTATGGAGCTTAAAATGAAAAAAAACCTGCTGGGACTGACTCTCGCATCTTTACTGTTTACCACCGGTTCGGCCATCGCGGCAGATTACAAAATCGACAAAGAAGGACAACATGCCTTTGTTAATTTTCGTATTCAGCATCTGGGATACAGCTGGCTGTACGGCACCTTTAAAGACTTCGACGGATCGTTTACCTTCGATGAAAAAAATCCAGCCGCCGATAAAGTGAACGTCACCATTAACACCAACAGCGTTGACACTAATCATGCCGAGCGTGACAAGCATCTGCGCAGCGCAGATTTCCTTAACGTCGCCAAATTCCCGCAGGCGACCTTCACCTCCACCAGCGTGAAGAAAGCGGGTAACGACCTGGATATTACCGGGGATCTGACGCTGAACGGCGTCACCAAACCGGTCACGCTGGACGCGAAGCTTATTGGTCAGGGTGGCGATCCGTGGGGTGGCACCCGTGCAGGCTTTGAAGCACAAGGGAAGATTAAACTGAAGGACTTTAACATCACCACCGACCTGGGGCCTGCTTCACAGGAAGTAGACTTAATCATCTCGGTAGAAGGTGTTCAGCAGAAATAGCATCTCAATGCTACCAAAATGGCAGCCGGATGAGGCTGTAGCCCTCATCCGGCATCATTTTATTGCGCAGGGTCCGGAATACCCAGTTTAGTATTCAGACGGCCACGGGACTTATTAAAAATTTTATTGCCATTCTCACGACCTGCGCGACGGCGACGTTGTTCCTCTTCAGGCAACGTACTCTCTTCACAACACAGATCGCTGCAGCACCCTTTGTACTTCTCGGCGCAGGCCGGGCACTGGATAAACAGCAGATGGCAGCCGTCATTTTTGCAGTTGGTATGGCTGTCGCACGCCACACCACACTGGTGACAATGTGCGATAACATCTTCGGAGATCCGCTCCCCCATCCGCTCATCAAAAACAAAGTTTTTACCGATGAAGCGTACCGGAAGTCCCTGTTCTCGAGCTTTACGGGCATATTCAATAATGCCGCCCTCAATGTGCCAGACTTTACTGAACCCGTTGTATTTCATCCAGGCGCTGGCCTTCTCACAGCGAATACCGCCCGTGCAGTACATTACGATTTTTTTATCTTTATGTTCCTGCATCATTTCAACGGCTTTCGGCAACTGATCGCGGAACGTATCTGCCGGGATCTCCATGGCGTTCTCGAAGTGCCCCACCTCATACTCATAGTGGTTGCGCATATCGATAAACACCGCGTCAGGATCGTCAAGCATAGCGTTCACTTCTGCCGCCTTCAGGTAATCACCAACGTTGCTGGCATCAAAATCAGGATCATCGATACCATCCGCCACAATACGCTCACGGACTTTCATGCGCAGTACCCAGAACGATTTTCCGTCATCGTCCAGCGCAATGTTAAGTCGCAGCCCGGCAAATGCAGGATCAAACGCGTACAGCTGCTGACGGAATGCCTCAACCTTGCTTTGCGGCACGCTGATTTGTGCGTTAATGCCTTCGTGCGCCAGATATACGCGCCCGAAAACGTTCAGCTCGGTGAACAGTTGGTACAGCGCATCACGCGTATCCTGAGGATTAACGAGGTTGAAATATTTATAAAACGAAATCGTGGTGCGCGGCTTAGATTCCGCCAACATTTTAGCTTTGAGCGCGTCATTCGAAATGCGGTTGTGTAACACTGGCATGGTGTACGTTTCCTGCAGTCAGTAAAAAGATGAAAATCGGCCGGCATCATAAAGCAAACATCGCCAATTTACATCCACACATTTTACGCTACATTTCATACTTCATGATAAAAGCGTCACAACAATTGACGAAAAACCAGCCATTCTCCCGTCACAAATTTTTGATACGCGCGAAAAAATGCGACAATACAGGGCATTGGTCGTTTAATGACAGGATAGACATGACGAATTTACCCAAGTTCTCGGCTGCACTTTTGCATCCACGTTATTGGTTAACCTGGCTAGGTATTGGCATCCTTTGGTTGATCGTGCAGTTACCCTATCCGTTCCTCTATAAGCTGGGCTGTACATTAGGTCGTCTGGCGTTACATGTGATGAGACGCCGGGCAAAGATTGTTTCGCGAAATCTGGAGCTGTGCTTCCCGCAGATGAGCGAACAAGAGCGTCAGCGGATGGTGGTAAAAAACTTTGAGTCCGTCGGCATGGGCGTAGTGGAAACCGGCATGGCCTGGTTTTGGTCCGACCGTCGTATTACGCGCTGGACCGAAGTAATCGGCATGGAGCATATTCGTGATGTTCAGGCACAGCAGCGTGGGATCCTGTTAGTGGGTCTGCACTTTCTGACGCTTGAATTAGGCGCGCGTCAGTTTGGTTTACAGGAACCCGGTATCGGGGTGTATCGCCCCAACGACAATCCGCTGCTCGACTGGCTACAAACCTGGGGGCGTATGCGCTCCAATAAATCAATGCTCGATCGTAAAGATCTAAAAGGGATGGTCAAGGCTCTGAAGAAAGGTGAAGTGGTCTGGTATGCCCCGGATCACGACTACGGCCCACGCTCCAGCGTCTTTGTGCCGCTGTTTGCTGTAGAGCAGGCTGCAACCACCTCTGGGACGTGGATGCTGTCGCGAATGTCCAATGCATGTCTGGTGCCGTTTGTCCCTCGTCGTAAACCTGACGGCAAAGGGTATCAGTTGATTATGCTGCCGCCGGAATGTTCGCCGCCGCTGGACGATGCTGAAACCACCGCCGCGTGGATGAACAAAATTATTGAGAAATGCATCATGATGGCGCCGGAGCAATATATGTGGCTACATCGCCGGTTCAAAACACGCCCTGAAGGCGCACCTTCCTTGTACTGACCCTTTGTTGCAGCCCGCGGGCTGCAACATCTCGCCCCCCCGTTTAGGTTTTACTGCTCTGCGCATTGCAGCGACTATCAACCAGGCGCATAATTAGTCTGCTTACTTATTTTTACACGATAGCGCAAACAGCGCGCCACACTGCGGATCGCTATGTCACCCTCAGATGTCTCCATCAACTGGAAGCGTAATCTCACGGTTGCCTGGCTCGGTTGCTTTTTAACCGGTGCAGCATTTAGCCTGGTGATGCCTTTCTTACCCCTGTATGTCGAAAGCCTCGGCGTGACGGGACACGGTGCCCTGAACATGTGGTCGGGTCTGGTGTTCAGCATTACGTTTCTTTTTTCAGCTATCGCTTCACCTTTCTGGGGCGGCCTTGCAGATCGCAAAGGCAGGAAAATCATGCTCCTGCGCTCAGCGCTGGGGATGGCTGTCGTGATGCTGCTAATGGGGCTGGCGCAAAATATCTGGCAGTTTTTGATCCTGCGTGCGCTGCTGGGACTGCTTGGTGGGTTCATTCCCAATGCGAATGCGCTGATCGCCACCCAGGTGCCGCGCAATAAAAGCGGCTGGGCGCTGGGAACACTTTCAACCGGCGGCGTCAGTGGCGCACTGCTGGGCCCGCTGGCGGGAGGCTTGCTTGCCGACCAATACGGATTGCGCCCCGTTTTCTTTATTACCGCCAGCGTGCTGCTGCTTTGTTTTATGCTAACATTATTTTTTATTCGTGAGCATTTTCAACCGGTCAGCAAAAAAGAGATGTTGCACATTCGGGAGGTCGTCGGATCCTTAAAAAATCCAAAGCTGGTACTGAGTCTGTTCGTCACCACACTGATCATTCAGGTCGCAACCGGATCCATCGCACCTATCTTGACGCTGTATGTGCGGGAACTGGCGGGTAACGTCGGCAATATCGCTTTTATCAGCGGCATGATCGCTTCCGTTCCCGGCGTGGCCGCTTTACTCAGCGCGCCGAGGCTGGGAAAATTAGGCGACCGCATAGGCCCGGAGAAGATCCTGATTGTCGCTCTGGTCATTTCCGTATTGCTGCTCATCCCCATGTCATTCGTCCAGACGCCCTGGCAGCTTGGCGTCCTGCGCTTTTTGCTGGGAGCCGCCGACGGCGCACTGCTCCCTGCCGTACAAACGCTGCTGGTCTATAACTCAACCAACCAAATAGCCGGGCGTATTTTCAGCTACAACCAGTCATTTCGTGATATTGGCAACGTGACGGGGCCACTGATGGGCGCAGCTATTTCAGCCAACTATGGTTTTCGCGCGGTCTTCTGCGTGACCGCGGGAGTGGTCTTGTTTAACGCGCTCTACTCCTGGAACAGCCTGCGCCGACGTCGCGAAACCCAGCGCACGCAATGATTTTTGTGCATTCATACTTGCATTAGCAGAGAATCAACTATTATTTCCCTGAATACCTCATTAAATCAAAGGGAGACGCTGATGACCATGTATGCCACGCTGGAAGAAGCCATTGATGCTGCCCGTGAAGAGTTTCTGGCTGATAACCCCGACTTAGATGCGGACGACGCCAGTGTTCAGCAGTTGAACGTACAAAAGTATGTGCTACAGGATGGTGACATCATGTGGCAGGCTGAGTTTTTCGCCGACGAAGATGAGGAAGGCGAATGTCTGCCGATGCTGAGCGGTGAAGCGGCACAAAGCGTCTTTGATGGCGATTATGATGAGATTGAAATTCGCCAGGAGTGGCTGGAGGAAAATACCCTCCACGAGTGGGATGAAGGCGAATTCCAGCTTGAACCACCTCTGGATACCGAGGAAGGTCAGACGGCAGCCGACGAATGGGATGAGCGGTAATTACTCGTAGGGACCATGGTGGATGTCAAGGGGCAACAGCAGCGTATCAAACACCAGTGAAAAAGGCAGATCGATCAGGGTGACATAGCGCCATGCTGAATCCCGGACATCCCACTGCACGCCGGGATAGTATTGATTTCCGTGACCTTGCCCCGGGATCGTGCGGCTAATAATACTGCCGCACCCGCTCAGCAAGATGACCATGATTCCAACCGCAAGTATTCGCACCTGAACCCTCATTAATAACATTGTCATCCACACAAAAAAATACCGGCACCAGGCCGGTATTTTCACATTTCAGGCGTTCTATTTCTTCCTGAGTGCCCGCGGGTTCAGGGTTATCCCCTGATAATAATTAACCCACGACGAATACTTATCCGGCGAGCTCCAGAGGCGATAATGTAAACGCGCCATGGTCACCGGATCGCTCAACAGCACAAGGCGGCGATCGCGATTCAGTTTCTCAGGTGTATCGTTCAGCGCCTGCTCGACATGACGGTCACGGGCAATCTCCAGCACGTTACTGGCGCGGTGACGCGCGGTCGCCATCGCCGTAGCCAGTGCGTTAAATGACGGGTTAAACACCGCGTGCATAAAACCGTCATCCAGCGAGCGATTGCGGTTCATCACCAGGTAGTTATCCGTATCCACCAGCACCTGCGGAGGAGAATACTCTTCCGGGATCAGGAACAGCTTCCAGCGCTTGGTACGTAACCCTATCGTTGAACGGCTGGAAATCACCGACACAAACGGCGACAGGATCAGGGAGAAGACTATCGGTGCCAGCCAGAACAGGAAGCGCAGATCCAGCCAGGCCATACCGACCGCCCAGACCAGACCCAGCAGCAGCTGGGAGCCGTGACGCATAAACGCTTCACCCCACGGAGTGGAGTCATCATCACGCTGCGGCGAGTTCCAGACGACTTCCCAACCGAGGAAAGCACTGACCACGAAGACGGTATGGAACAGCATACGCACCGGCGCCAGCAGCACGGAGAACAGCACCTCCAGCAGCAGCGACAGCGTCACGCGGACAAAACCGCCGTACTCTTTCGTCCCTTTGCACCAGATGAGCAAAATACTCAGCAGCTTCGGCAGGAACAGCAGCACCATGGTTGAGGCAAACAGCGCAATCGCCAGTTCAGGACGCCACTGCGGCCACACCGGGAACAGCTGACGCGGCTGCAGGAAATATTGCGGCTCCGTCAGCGCATGCACCACCTGCAATGCGGTTGAAAGCGCGAGGAACATAAACCACAGCGGGGCAGACAGATAAGACATCACGCCCGTCAGGAACACCGCACGGTGAACCGGATGCATCCCTTTGACCAGGAACAGACGGAAGTTCATCAGGTTGCCGTGACACCAACGACGGTCACGCTTCAGCTCATCAAGCAGGTTTGGCGGCAGCTCTTCATAAGAACCCGGCAGATCGTAGGCAATCCACACCCCCCAGCCTGCACGACGCATTAACGCCGCTTCCACGAAGTCATGGGAGAGGATCGAACCCGCAAACGAGCCTTCACCCGGTAGCGGTGCGAGCGCACAATGCTCAATAAACGGCTTCACGCGAATAATCGCGTTGTGACCCCAGTAGTGCGACTCCCCGAGCTGCCAAAAGTGAAGCCCGGCGGTAAACAGCGGCCCATACACGCGCGTAGCAAACTGCTGGCAGCGCGCATACAGCGTGTCCATACCGGACGCTTTTGGCGACGACTGAATAATACCGGCATTCGGGTTCGCTTCCATCAGACGCACCAGACCGGTCAGGCAATCGCCGCTCATCACCGAGTCAGCGTCCAGGACGACCATGTAGCTGTACTGATTCCCCCAGCGACGGCAGAAGTCATCAATGTTGCCGCTTTTACGCTTCACACGACGACGACGACGGCGGTAGAAAATCTGTCCTTCGCCCTGCACTTCAGCGATCAGCTCCATCCAGGCTTTTTGTTCCGCCACGCAGATATCAGGGTTGTAGCTGTCGCTCAGGATGTAGACATCGAAATGCGCAGCATTACCCGTGGCTTTCACCGATTCCCATGTGGCGCGCAGCCCCGCGAATACGCGGTCAACGTCCTCGTTACAGATAGGCATGATAAGCGCAGTGCGGTGCTCAGGGTTTAAAGCTTCATCCCCCACCGTTGACGCGGAAATACTGTACTTATCGCGGCCAATCAGCAGTTGCAAGAACCCCATCAGCGCAGTCCAGAACCCTGCCGAGACCCAGCAGAACAATACCGCAAACAGAATCAGGATACCGGTCTGGAGCACATAGGGCAGCAATTGCATAAAGGAGACCCACAGGTCCTGCCCCATCATGTCTGCCGGATTAATGAACGCCCAGCCCTGGTACGGAAGAATAGTCTTCATATACCAGGTCGCCACGACCGTTTGCGCCAACGTTAAGATAAGCAGCGTATAGCGGCGAATCGTCCCGACGGTACGCCATTTCTGTTCACTTTCTTGTTCTTCTTTCGTCAAACGAGAAAGATAACGCGGCGTAACATCGCGTCCACGCAGACGATCCCAAAAACGACCTACCGGGTTGGTACGCCAGGGATCGGGAAACATAGATGTACGCGTAGCCTTCGGCATAGCCTTCAGCTGGTCGCGTCCTTCATCGTCTTTGATTAACTGCTCTTTGGCCAGAGAATCTGGCCAGGCTTGCTCTAGGCGAGCTTTAACAGACCCCTGCGGTGAATCGTCTTCGCGCGAGTAAGTACGATGCTCGGCATCCAGCGCCTGATGAAGGGCGCGGATGTCAGTTTTCGGCAGTGCCGCTTTCTCGATATCCGAAAGCGGCATTGCGTCAATATACTCAGTTGTCTTATTCATTGGCAGGTAACTGGTAGCTCCAGGTTTCACTCAACGGCTGATCGGCATTGACCAACGCAGCACGCATTTCAGTGGTTTTCTTCGCATCTTTCACTTTCACGCGCAGCATCAGACGCCAACCCTTAGTGACCGGGTTATAACGCACCGTACTCTCAACGATTTCACCGTTATCACCAATGCTGGTTTGCGCGGTGACCGGGGTATCCTGCGGCAGTTTTTTCATATCTGCGCCGGCAAAATCCACGATAAATGCAATCGTGCCGTCAGGCTGACGAATGAGGTTCGATTGTTTGACATCACCGGTAGAACGACGCGTCTGCTGTACCCAGGCATTATCCGGCGCATGAAGTTTGTCTTCATCGCGGGTAAAGGTCAGCGTGTACTTGAAGTTCATCTCTTTGCCTGCTTCAGGCAGTTGGTCCGGCGTCCAGTAAGCGACGATGTTGTCGTTGGTTTCATCGTTGGTTGGGATTTCAACTAACTCAAGTTTCCCCTTGCCCCAGTCACCTTTCGGCGTTACCCAGGCACTCGGACGCAGGTCGTAGCGGTCGTCGATATCTTCAAAACGCGAGAACTGGCGGCCACGTTGCAGCAGACCAAATCCCTGCGGGTTTTCCATCGCAAAACTACTCACCGCGAGGTGTTTCGGGTTATTCAGCGGACGCCAAATCCACTCGCCGTTGCCTGCATGGATAGACAAACCGTTAGAGTCGTGCAGCTCCGGACGATAGTTGGTCGCCGGAGACGGTTGGTTCGGCCCGAACAGGAACATACTGGTCAGCGGCGCAACGCCCAGTTTGCCTACTTTGTCGCGCAGGTAAACTTTGGACTGAACGTCCACCACCGTGTCACGGCCTGGCATAATCACAAAACGATAGGCCCCGGTGGCGCGTGGGGAGTCCAGCAATGCATAGATGGTTAAACGTTTGTCAGTCGGTTTTGGACGCTCGATCCAAAACTCGCGAAAGCGGGGAAATTCTTCACCGGAAGGCAGTGCGGTATCAATAGCGAGGCCGCGTGCAGAAAGGCCATAAACCTGACCGGCTCCCAGGACGCGGAAATAGCTGGCACCGAGCATGCTGACGATTTCATCGTTTTTATCTTTGCTGTTGATCGGGTACAGCACCTTGAACCCGGCGAAACCGAGATCTTTTACCGTGTCTTTATCATGCTGAACATCGCCGAAATTAAAATAATCCGGGTTGTATTTGATTCTCTTTACCGCTGTGGCGGTAACTTCGTTGATCTTGACCGGCGTGTCGAAGTACATACCCTGGTGGTAGAACTCGAGCTTAAATGGGGTCTTGAGATTGCTCCAGTAGGCTTTATCGTGATTGAACTGGATCTGCTGATAATCCGCATACTTCATGTCGCGGAAAACGGAGGGCAAGTTACTTTTAGGCGCCTCATAGCCTTTATCGGCTAAGGATTGAGCTTGCTTTGCCACATCATCAATACTGAATGCCCAGCTCGAAGATGTGTACAGCGTTAACATGACTGCTGCACCCAACCAACGCATTTTCATCATTTGTAGTTTATGTTTCATAATTAGTAAGCACTTCCCCCTTTGTGTGCTTATATTGATCCGATCCATTTTAATGGATAATCGGGTATTCCGACAACTGAATCCCTGTATTGTTCGCGCGCTGGCTCATGGTTTAATCAGGTTCATCTGCCTGTTTTCACTTTGCGTGCTTATCCTGGAGACAGGTTGTTGGACTTCGTGTAGGGTTGCCCTCGAATGTAACCATTATTCGTCTTAGGGATAAGACGAAAAGTCTGAGAATACGTAACTGTTTATGAGCTCTGTATCCCCTCCGCGTGAATATTTTCTTGACTCCATCCGCGCCTGGCTGATGTTGTTGGGGATCCCATTCCATATCTCATTGATCTATTCCACACACACCTGGCACGTGAACAGTGCAGAACCGTCGTGGTGGCTATCCTTGTTTAACGACTTCATCCATGCGTTTCGCATGCAGGTGTTTTTTGTTATTTCGGGTTATTTTTCCTACATGTTGTTTTTACGCTATCCATTAAAACGCTGGTGGAAAGTGCGTGTTGAGCGCGTGGGGATCCCGATGTTGACCGCGATTCCCTTGCTCACCCTGCCGCAATTTATCATGCTGCAATATGTAAAAGGGAAAGCAGAGAGTTGGCACACGCTCAGCGGGTACGATAAATATAACGCCCTTGCCTGGGAGCTCATTTCTCATCTGTGGTTTTTGCTGGTCCTTGTGGTGTTAACGACCGTGAGCATGTGGGTATTTACCCAAATTAAGAAGCGTCAGGAAAGCCAGCAGGGAACGCCAACTGCCCCAGCGTCAATGGTAAAGTTAACGCTAATTTTTGCCTTGCTTGGTGTGGGCTACGCCGTCGTCAGACGAACCATTTTTATTCTCTACCCTTCGTTTCTCAGCGACGGCATGTTTAATTTTGTCGTCATGCAAACGCTGTTTTATGTGCCTTTCTTTATGCTCGGCGCGCTGGCATTCATTAATCCCAATCTGAAGGCGCTGTTCACCACCCCCTCGCGTGGTTGCACTCTCGGTGCAGGAGCGGCTTTTGTGGCGTACCTGCTCAACCAACGATACGGCAACGGCGACGCCTGGATGTATGAAACTGAATACGTGGTAACCATGGTTCTGGGGCTGTTGATGGTTAACGTGGTCTTTTCGCTCGGCTATCGTTTATTGAATTTTCAGTCAGCGCGCGTAACCTATTTTGTCAATGCATCGCTGTTTATTTATCTGGTGCATCATCCGTTAACGCTGTTTTTCGGCGCCTATATCACACCGCACATCTCATCCAATCTGCTGGGCTTTCTCTGTGGACTGCTGTTTGTGGTCGGGATCGCGGTGATACTGTACGAAATTCATCTCCGGATCCCGGTACTGAAGTTTTTGTTTTCAGGAAAACCGCCGGTTAAGCAGGACAAAAACAAGGCCGTCACCGGTTAGCTTGCGTTATGTCGTTCAGAGCAACCATTCAATCGGTAATATCGAGGCCAGCTTCACCAATACCCGCTTCCAGAATCCGGTGGCGGGTTCTTTCTTCAGCACCAGCTCATGGCCCTGCTGGCGGTCAACCCAGTTAATCCGTCCCCAGCGATCGAGACGCAATTGCCAGGCGACATCATGCTGACTCTGCATAAAACGGTTATGAATCAGTGCAGCCAGGCTTTCGCTTTCAATCACAAATCCCATTTCCGTGTTGAGCAATGTGGAGCGCGGATCAAAATTAAGCGAGCCGATAAACACCTTACGCCCGTCAATACTGAAAGTTTTAGCGTGCAAACTGGAACCCGAGTTACCGGTTAAGCCACGATCGTGTACAGCCGTGGCGCGATCGCGTGTCGGTTTAAGCTCATATAATTCCACACCATAGCGCAGCAGTTTTTTTCGCCAGCGCGCGTAGCCGGCATGAACAATTGCCACATCATTCGCCGCCAGCGAATTGGTTAGAATGGCAATTTTGACCCCTTTTCTCACCAAACGCAGCAGTTGGGCCACGCCCGCCCGGGTAGGCACAAAATAGGCGGAAATAATATCAATACGCTCGCCAGGTGAGCCCATAATATCGAACAAGCGCTGAGGTAATAGCGAATGGCGCGGAGCCTTCCCCTCACCTTTTAGCGGGTCGTCGCTGAGCAGGCGTGTTTTGGCCCAAATCAGCGGCAACGCCCCCCGATCGAGACTGGCCATAAACTGGCTGGTTTCCAGCTTATTCAGGTAACGGCGAGTTATATCATCGTTATACCAGGACTCCGGCAGGTCAATACGCTGGGTAGGTTCAGGCTCTGACAGTGAGAGCACTTTTTTGAGTGTTGAAACGGACTGACACTGCCAGTAACGTTCAAAATCATCCGCAACCTCGGTCACCACCGGCCCAACGGCCATTACATCCAAATCAGAAAATAACGGCTGTTCGCCTGCGCCAAAATAGGCGTCACCGATATTGCGCCCGCCAACCAACGTGACCACCCCGTCGGCGGTATAACTTTTATTGTGCATGCGGCGGTTAAGGCGGGCAAAATCGGTTAAATAGCCCACCGCTCGCAAGATGCGAAAAGAGAAAGGATTAAACAGGCGGACTTCGATATTCGGATGGTTATCCAGTAATTGCAGCGTATCATCCAGACCCGGCGTGTTGTTGTCGTCCAGCAACAAACGGACCCGCACGCCACGTTTCGCTGCGGCCAGCAGTACCGAAAACAATAGCAGCCCGGACATGTCGTTCTCCCAGATGTAATACTGCACATCCAGGGAGCGTTCCGCCATTTCAGTGAGTCGATAGCGAGCGGCGAACGCATCCAGACTGTCATCCAGCGCAAGGATGCCGCATTGTTCAGGATGGCTGGCGCAAAGCGGAGTAATTGCACGCTCGAGCCGCGTCATATCAGGCTGGGTTAACATCGCCTTGCTGGGTGAGTAATCTGTTATAAAGTTGGGCCGTTTCGTCATCAAAACACACGAAGTAAATCTGCTCAGGTAGCGCCCGGCGGGTCGTGAATCTCAACACCGTGTTGACGGCGATTTCCGCTGCTGCTGCGCGCGGATAACCATACACTCCCGTGCTAATCGCCGGAAAAGCAATGGATTGATAGCCATTGGCTAAGGCCAGTTGCAGCGTGTTCAAATAGGCCTCTTCGAGACGTTCAGCTTCATGATGATCGCCCCCCTGCCACACAGGCCCCACGGTATGAATAACCGCTTTCGCAGGAAGATTGCCAGCCAGAGTGATGACCGCATGACCCGTTGGACATTCTCCCTGCTGTTGGATAACCTGTTTACAGGCCTCCAACAATGCCGGTCCGGCAGCGCGATGAATTGCCCCATCCACGCCACCGCCTCCCAATAGGGACGAATTGGCAGCATTGACGATCACATCAACAGCCATCGTCGTAATGTCGCCCTGTACCACATGAACACGCGATTGCATAAACTTCCCCTGACAAAACACCTTCTCTTCAGTGTACAGCAGGGTTTTCCAGGAAATCTCACTTTTTAACGAAACGGCTGCATATCTACGCCAGAACGACTTATTTATATTCAATGTTAAGAATAGCGAGGGTTTTCTGCTCATTGAGGTAGTGCATGTTAGCGCTCGCAATTTGCTTAACATTCTGCGGCACCAGAGTGACCTGTTGCGCATTAAAACGGCTACTTTGCATCTTGCCGTCGCGTATACATGACATTTCTATCTGTTGTTGCTGGGTGCTAACTTCACAAGGCGGTTCCACTATTTCACCGCGAAAATGAATAATCCCATCCGCTGAGATTTGTTGAGCACTTACGGATACTGTAAAAAGAGAAAAAACACCAATGCCAATACTCAGAATTCTGTTCGCTAAAGTACACATAAAGGTTCCTCAATGATTAGTCCTCTTGAGGGATCGGTATGATCCTTCACCGCTGCGATTAACGACCCGCTAAAAACATCTTCACGTTTCTATATTCATAGAACAGCAATGCGCTCCCAGCCACACCCGATCTGCAAATACTTCAGTCCCTCAAGAATGACCGGATGAGTCTGTCCATTGTTGTGAGAGATGCAGCGATTGCCCATCCGAAACGGTGACAATAATTTTTACTGAGTCCTCAGCGGAAATATTAAAGCTCAGCTTAGTTAAATCAATCGGCCGATTAGCAGGGACCGAAAGGCTTGTTTTCTGCTGCGTTTGGCTTTGCCCCCCCTTCCCTTCACGTATCGCGAAGACTTGTACCTGACATTCACAGGGTTGCGTTAACGTTACCTGAGGAATAATGGTGTACATTTCGCCTTGCTGGGTTGTATTAAAGGTGATTTGATTTGACAGCGCGGCAATAAGTAATAGCGTATGCATACTATTCTCCCGAAAAAAAACAGGGCTTTCGCCCTGTTTATTCTCAGTCAGCAGACTGAATTAATGTTGGTTAGCCGTGACGTTGTTGCCAAAACCAACCTGACGAACCAGAACGTTGGAGTCAGACGCAGTCTGATTAACCACCGCACCGTTGCGACCACCGTATTGAGTCACGTTAATGTCCGCACGTTTAGCATTCCACTGATTGATGTCAGCGCTGTTGCTGAAGCCTGACTGTTTCAGACTAATGGTACTGTCATCAGCACCTTGTCCGACGGTTGCCCCGTTACCACGCCCATGCTGGGTGATGGTCACATCGGATTTACGTGCATCACTTTGCAGCGCATTCGCAATGTTGCCAGAACCATACTGGTAAATACTCATTGATGATTCTGGACCAAAATTATTACCACCACCATGGTGATTGCCATTGCCGCTCCATTGCGGAACAACACCAGCCAGAGCACTGCCAGAAACTACGATTGCTGCGAATGCTGCCACTTTTAAAAGTTTCATGGTAAACCCCCATCGGATTGATTTAAAAGTCGTTCATGGATTAGCGTTGAGTCACGCGAATGGCCATTTGCGACTGTCTCTGCACCACAACTGCTGTTTTTTGTGTACCGTACTGGGTAATATTTGCTTTATTACCCGAACCTTTCTGGATAATAACGGCCGTATTACCGTAAGAACCTTGTTTTATACTCGCATCATTGGAACTACCCGCCTGATCTATATATGCAAGATTATATGATCCTGCCTGATCTATTTTCGCTCGGTTACTTGAACCATCCTGCGAAATGACCGACAATAGCTTCGAGCCCGACTGGCGTGTATTGGCACTGTTCCCAGTGCCTACTTGACCAATAATGGCTGCCTGATTAAATGAAGACTTACTTAATTCATTTACCGCAAAGTTATATTCTGCATTAGCCATGTCATAACTTGTTGCGGACACAATTCCAGGCACACCCAGCATTGTAAACATCATAAATAACAACTTGTTTTTCATGTTGTCACCCTGGACCTGGTCGTACATGAAGTTGAATTATTTACCACTCAAGTTTTGTTGTTAACATGACTTAAACTTGTTAATGCCACGTTACGATGAAGAGTATGTCCGTTGAAACATTTTAAATAACTCACCCGCGAGTGGTATTTTTATATTCAGATTCACCCCAAAGTACTAATTAACAGCCAATAACGCTGTTATCTGTATACATTTTATTTTGGCTTTAGCGTGAGATGTGCATTTCTATGCAGAAGCATAAAAAACCAATCTTCAGCGACTTCAGGCCCTCGCAGCGCGAGGTGTTGATAGGCCTTGGCGCAAGTCGTGACAAACATCATTTTTTTCTGTCGAAAATTACCCAACGTAAAGTGAGACAAAAAATTCAGAATTCATTAGAAAGCTAAAACGAAAGAACTATAAATAAACATCTTATTTATCATGTAATTAATATAATTTGTATGATTTTTTAAATCTATGCAATAACAGTAAAGTGTACAACTTTCCTATCAAATCTAAACTCAATAAAAACCTTAAAATCACATTTTAATATATAAATTTACATTCTGTAACAAGTTTAACACTTGCTTTAAGATTTGTAATAGCTAGATTGAAATCAGTTGAAGTCCATTTGTTTTAATATTTTCACCCCCTTGGGTCGATATTTTATTTCTACACAGCAGTGCCGCATCTGTCAGTACTTCTGGTGCCTCTATTTTAGTAGAGGCAGCTGTCAGGTGTGCGACTATAAAAGTGGAGTTTCATCATGTTTAATGAAGTCCATAGTATTCATGGTCATACATTATTGTTGATCACTAAACCGTCCCTGCAGGCAACTGCATTATTACAACATTTAAAGCAATCGCTGGCGCTCACCGGAAAACTGCATAATATTCAACGTTCTCTGGACGATATTTCCTCCAGCTGCATTGTTTTACTGGATATGATGGAGGCAGATAAAAAGCTGATCCATTACTGGCAAGATAACTTAAGTAGAAAAAACAACAGTATAAAGACGTTATTGTTGAATACACCCGATGATTATCCGTACCGGGATATTGAAAACTGGCCGCATATCAATGGTGTATTTTACGTAGCAGAAGATGAACAGCGTGTGGTGGCCGGGTTACAAGGCGTTTTACGCGGTGAATGCTACTTCTCGCAAAAGCTCGCCAGCTACCTGATCACACATTCTGGAAACTATCGTTATAACAGTACAGAGTCGACACTACTCACACATCGTGAAAAAGAGATCCTTAATAAACTGCGTATCGGCGCCTCAAATATTGAAATCGCACGCTCACTGTTTATCAGTGAAAATACGGTAAAAACGCATCTTTATAATCTTTTCAAAAAGATAGCTGTGAAGAACCGTACGCAGGCGGTCTCGTGGGCCAATGATAACCTCAGGCGATAATGCCATGAAACGCTATTTGAACTGGATTGTGGCAGCAAATTTATTCCTTGCTGTCGGGAATCTACACGCCGCTGTAGAAGTGGAGGTTCCCGGACTGTTAACCGACCACACTGTCTCTTCAATCGGCCATGATTTTTATCGTGCGTTTAGCGACAAGTGGGAAAGTGAGTACGCAGGAAACTTAACCATCAATGAAAGGCCCAGTGCACGTTGGGGAAGTTGGATCACCATAACGATCAATCAGGACGTTATCTTCCAGACTTTTTTATTCCCGACGAAAAGAGACTTCGACAAAATAGTCGTCTTCGCTCTGGCTGAAACAGAAGATGCATTAAATCGTCGGCAAATAGATCAAACACTATTAAGCACAAGCGATTTAGCGCGTGATGAATTCTAAAACATGATTTTGTCCGGAGGCTTTCATGCGTGTCAAACATGCAGTGGTTTTGCTCATGCTAATTTCACCATTAAGTTGGGCCGGAAACATGACGTTCCAGTTCCGCAATCCAAACTTTGGTGGCAACCCAAATAACGGCGCTTTTTTGCTGAACAGTGCGCAGGCGCAAAACTCGTATAAAGATCCAAGTGGTGACGATTTCGGTTTTGAAACCCCATCGGCCCTGGACAACTTTACCCAGGCCATCCAGTCACAAATTCTCGGCGGTCTGCTTACCAATATTAATACCGGTAAGCCGGGCAGGATGGTAACCAATGATTTTATCATTGATATCGCCAACCGAGATGGACAGCTGCAACTCAATGTCACAGACAGGAAAACGGGCAAAACATCGACGATAGAAGTGTCGGGTTTACAAACACAGTCAGCCGATTTCTAAGCTATAGCTACGAAAGGAAAAAATCATGCAGCGCTTACTTATTTTGGTTGCAATATTCTTACTCAGCGGATGCTTAACAGCCCCGCCACAAGAAGCCGCTAAACCGACATTAATGCCGCGTGCCCAAAGCTATAAAGACTTGACGCACCTGCCAATGCCTACGGGCAAGATTTTTGTCTCGGTTTACAACATTCAGGATGAAACGGGTCAATTTAAGCCTTACCCGGCAAGTAACTTCTCAACGGCTGTCCCGCAAAGTGCCACGGCGATGCTGGTCACCGCATTGAAGGATTCTCGCTGGTTTGTACCGCTGGAGCGTCAGGGATTACAGAACTTGCTTAACGAACGAAAAATTATTCGTGCTGCGCAAGAAAACGGTACCGTTGCTGTAAATAACCGTATTCCGCTTCAGTCACTGACCGCCGCAAACGTAATGGTGGAAGGGTCTATCATCGGTTATGAAAGCAACGTTAAGTCTGGTGGGGTTGGCGCGCGTTATTTCGGTATTGGCGCAGACACGCAATACCAGCTTGATCAGATTGCGGTCAACCTGCGTGTGGTCAACGTCAGCACGGGTGAAATCCTTTCTTCGGTGAACACCAGCAAAACCATTCTCTCCTATGAAGTCCAGGCTGGGGTATTCCGCTTCATTGATTACCAACGTCTGCTGGAAGGTGAAATCGGTTATACCTCTAACGAACCCGTTATGCTGTGCCTGATGTCAGCCATTGAAACTGGGGTTATTTTCCTGATTAACGACGGGATTGATCGCGGATTATGGGACTTGCAGGATAAGAAACAGGTCGATAACGATATTCTGGTTAAATACCGTCATTTGTCGGTACCGCCGGAATCCTGATACTGAATATGAAAAGACAACGACAAGCGTGAGGGTAACCTCACGCTTTTTATTATTTACTGGTCAACGAAGGTGATTCTCGGTTTTCACGGCGGGACGCCAGCCACAGTCCGCTGTTCTTCATTGCATAGCCAAACACCAGTCCCACTGCTAACGAAGGCAGAACCAGACGCCAGTCCCCCTGCCCTGCAAATGTTGCACATGCACCAATAAACGTACCCGGCACAAATGAAAGCAACCATTGCTTAGCCTGAATGCACATGAAGAAGGCAACAATCCCCGTGATGACATAGCCGATGATGTCCATATGCGGGGCAAGCGCACTACCGTTAATAATCACCAGCGCCCACACCACACCGCTTAACAGCGTACACGCTGAGATCCACAGCCCTTTTAGCCCACCTTGTGGACAGGCAAAATAGGCCGTACAGCCTAAAAAACCCGCCCAACTGAGTAAACCAAGAGAAACGGCCACCCATCCCCAGATACCGGAGAGAATGCCCGTTGTGATTGCAATAGAAAGAAGTATGTTCATGCCGCGCATCTTAGCAGAAAAACGGCATGATAATGAGATCGTGCACACAATTTATGCAAGCTGATAAATTGCGTTGCAGAATAAAGTGACTTAAATCACATTTACTCTTCTGTATCTTCCTGCAACTCGTCCCACATCGCGCCAATCGCATCGCGCGTCAGCGGCGCCATGGTACGCCAGAATGGGGAACTGGCATGCGCTTCCACTTTGCCAAGGAACGCGTCACACCACGGGAGCAGATAGTCAACGAATAACGTTTCCAGCGCTTCACTTTCATCTTCAGCAGACTGATCTTCAAGCCATGACGCAGCCAGCAGCAATGTGCCGATATGATCAGCAGGAGTATCCGACAGCGGCATGCCGCGCGCAGAAAGGAATGCGCGAACATCGGATTCCTTAGCACCTTCAACCCAGGCGCTGCGATAAGGTGGCACCGCACACTCTTCACCGACAAACAGCGCGTTATAATCTGCAGCCACCTGCGGCATATCACAGCTTTTCTGTAAGCGAGCCAGCAGTTCATCCTGCTCCAGTGGCCAACTTGCTGACAGTTTACCCTCACCGATCACGGTAAAAAGAGGAACCAGTAACGGGTCCTGCGGTTGGCGGTAAAACAGCGATCCCAGGACGCGACACAGGATAGAAAACTCGTTCATTGTTGTATTCCAGTTAGTTCACAATTAAAGTTCAGCAAATTCCGCGATAGGCTCCATGCCGCGCGATTCCAGAAACGCCAGCAGGCGTTTTGGCGATACGTTTAAAATTCTGTCCTCCGGGAAGTTCACTTCCTCCAGGATTTTACGGCATTCACCAAATTCCCCCAGCGTGAAGGCGGTATGGGAATCCGATCCTAACGCCACCCATCCACCGGCATCACGTACCGCTGCGGCGACTGCGCGACAGTTGTCTTCACTGCCCTTACGTGAATGCAGGAATGAGGAGTTATTGATTTCCAGTGCTACCTGGTATTTCGCTGCCGCCTGTGCGACGGCGGTAAAGTCTAACTCATACTTTGGATTTCCTGGATGACTGATAATGTGCACATTACCACTCGCCATTGTGGCAATCATCGCCTGGGTATGCGTGTCTTTATCAACAGGTGCGAAAACCGGCTCATGGAAGCCTGCAATGACTAAATCCAGGGAAGTAAACATCGGACCGGAGCAGTCGATCTCGCCGTCAATATTTTTAATATTCGCTTCAATACCGCGGAGAATTCCCACCCCGTCCACCAACCTTGGCCAAATGCGCATATTAATAAAATGCCAGTGATGCGGGGCATCTGCCATGTCCGGCCCGTGATCGGTGATCGCAAACAGCTTGATACCTTTGCGTTTGGCTTCGGCGATGTAATCACTCAGGGTACTGTAGGCGTGGGTGCTGGCGACGGTATGCATATGCAGGTCAACGGGATACATAATTCTCTCCTGTAGTCATTTTTCGTCAAGGATAGCAGGTATCTCCACCATTAATACCCTAAATAATTAGAGCTGTAGGACGGTGTTTAGACGAAACCCGGCGGCTGGCCGGGTTGTTATCAATATCCCCTAACGCGATCGACTTGACCCGTTACGGCTTTCCCACTCTCAAGGTTTAAAATGGTACGTGAGATATAGTCTACGGCCTCTGCAGGACGCGTCACGGCGGCAATATGCGGCGTCATCGCCACGCGCGGATGTTTCCATAGAGGGTTATTTTCCGGTAGCGGCTCGCTGCTGTAGACGTCCAGCATCGCGCCCTTCAATTTTCCGGTATTCAGCGCAGCCAGCAGATCGTCTTCCTTCAGATGAACCCCGCGTGCCAGGTTAAGCACGTACGCCCCATCCTGCAATTGATTCAGCAGCCCGGTGTTAATAATACCTACCGTTTCTGCCGTATTTGGCAGAAGATTAATCAGCACCCGCGTTTGGCTCAGGAACGCCGCCAGCTCTGCGGTACCGGCAAAGCTTTCCACACCGGGCCAGGACTTACGCGTCCGACTCCAGCAACGCAGCGGGAAGCCCCATGCTTGCAGGCTCTCAGCCACTTTAGCCCCTAATACCCCTGCCCCCATAATCCCGACAGTAAACTCTTCGCGGGTATACTCTTGCAGCGGTTGCCATTTCGCCTGACTTTTTAGCGCCTGATAGTCATCAAAGCGTCGAAACCAGTGCAGCACCTGACTCACCGCATATTCCTGCATTTGCAGACCCATACCGGTATCTTCCAGACGGAAAAGCGGGATTGACGCATCCAGCATTTCAGGGTGGGCTTTTAGCTTGCTGAGGATAGAGTCCACGCCGGCGCCCAACGCGAAAACAGCTTTTAACTTGCGACCTGCCAGCATATCAACCGGTGGATGCCAGACGAGGGCGTAGTCAGCATGCGCATTATCACCCCGCTTCCATTCACGGACATTTGCGCCTGGGATTGCCTTAGCCAATGCCTTCAGCCACCAGGCCGTATCGAATGTCGGGTGATAGAAAAGTATTTCCATATTAACTCCTGAGCAGTGTTATGCGGAACTTTCTCGCACTTATCATCATTTTCCAAGGAATATCAGAATAGCAAATTTTAGGATGCTGGCAAAAAAAGCAATTCTTGCTTATTTACGCCCCATGTTGCTTGAAGTTTGTGTAAATGCACGTTTTTTTTAAAAAGTAGATTGACGTCGGGGCGGTGTTTCCCCTACATTAGCGCCCGTTCCGCTAACGCAGGAACAACAATACGGTGAGGTGTCCGAGTGGCTGAAGGAGCACGCCTGGAAAGTGTGTATACGGCAACGTATCGAGGGTTCGAACCCCTCTCTCACCGCCATATTTGAAGAAGAGCTCGTACGCAAGTACGGGCTTTTTTTTCGTCTAAATTTACCGGATGCGGTGCCGGCACCTAATCCGGTCTACCACGCATATCCCCGTAGGCCGGATAAGCGAAGCGCCATCAGGCATCCTGCAAAGAAGCGTGTCTGTGTTTTTTATATGCATATAAACGATTATCCCTGCTTATAAAAAAACAAAGCCCGGTTCCCCGGGCCTTGAAGACGCAGAACCTATCAGCTGTAAGCGTTAAGCGTCCGCTGACAAAGCGCCGAGCGAACGCAATCATCTTTATTGAAACGAACGATTCCAATCATGTCATCTTCTTCGAAGCGGGCCAGCGCATCGTTTAGCCCGGATCGAACATGCGCCGGTAAATCGCACTGGGTAATATCCCCGTTCACAATTACCGTCACATTCTCCCCGAGGCGCGTCAAAAACATCTTCATCTGCGCTGCCGTCACATTCTGAGCCTCGTCGAGAATGACAACAGCATTTTCAAATGTCCGACCACGCATATACGCGAACGGCGCGATTTCCACCTTTCCAATCTCAGGTCGCAGGCAATATTGCATAAAAGAGGCACCCAGACGTTTTACCAGCACGTCATACACCGGGCGAAAATAAGGAGCAAACTTCTCGGAAACATCCCCAGGTAAGAAGCCGAGATCTTCATCAGCTTGCAGAACTGGACGGGTGACAATGATCCGGTCCACATCTTTGTGGATCAGAGCCTCTGCTGCTTTTGCCGCGCTGATCCAGGTTTTACCACACCCGGCTTCACCGGTGGCGAAGATCAGCTGTTTACTCTCAATAGCATTCAGGTAGTGCGCCTGAGCCTCATTTCGCGCCGTGATAGGTGTGGCGTCGCGACTGTCACGCGCCATACCAATCGCTTCTACGCCGCCCATCTGCACAAGCGAGGTGACCGATTCATCTTCACGTTGTTTATGACTACGCGAATCCCGTCTCAGCACACGTTTTGCTTCACGACGAGCTTTGATCACTGCTTTTTGTCTTCCCATGGATAGCACCTTGAGTTGTAGGTATACATCACACGCGCCATCTTCGGCACGATTATGCGCACGAACATCTGAGGGTTGGCTTCCTTGTAAGCCATTGCTTGCCTACGAATAAGACACCACACACGGCTACGCGCACCGTATAAGGCGTCAGTAACAAGGATAAGATGTGGGAGAGAGAGGAATTTAGCGGTGACGAGATGGCTACCGGAAGAGAAACGTCCGCGTAAGGTGGTGATAATGTAAGAAACCTGTCCAATACAGGACGTTACCATTCGCGATCTCCATAGTGAATGACTATCACTGCCGGGAACTACCGCTGTTACATATAAGTACAACAGAATTTATTCTCAATGCAACAATATTTTTACTTATTGTTAACTAAATTCCATCTTATCGTTGGCAACAGTCTCTTACAGAGAGATGACAGAATTATTTCACTGCAGCACGTATCACGAAAATTAATTATTTCGTTCATCGCTGTATCAGGTCAGCATGTGAGGAATTGCCCCGCACAGGCGCGGGGCACGGGAATCAGGCTTGTAGCAGAGATTGTCCGAGGTAGTGGTCCGGTGTTTTTACGCCCGGTAAAGCAAAGAAGTAACCGCCGCCAATCGGCTTAACGTACTCCTCCAACGCTTCACCATTCAGGCGTTTCTGTACAGCCAAAAAACCTTTCTGCAGATCGTGTTGATAGCAAACGAACAGCAGCCCCATATCCAGCTGTCCAGATTGCGTCACACCGAGCGAATAGCTGTAGCCACGACGCATCATCAGGCTGGATTCGGTCTCTTTGGTCCGCGGGTTCGCCAGCCGGATATGGCTGTCGAGCGCAATCACCTCTCCTTCAGGGTCATTGGCATAGTCCGGTACATCATGCTCATGCTGCATTCCCAGCGGAGCGCCGGTCTGTTTATCGCGCCCAAAAATGGTCTGCTGCTCTTTAAGCGGCGTGCGATCCCAGAACTCCACGCGAAACTGAATAAGTCTCACCGCCTGATAGCTGCCCCCTACCGCCCATGCAGGCTCGCCCTGATCGGCCGTGACCCACACCACGTTTTGCATCAGCTTTTCATCGGTACCATCCGGGTTCGCGGTCCCGTCTTTAAAACCGAGTAAATTTACCGGGGTTTCTTTGCCTTTACTGCGTGCAGCATGATCGGAGATAAATCCCTCTCGCTTCCAGCGCACGCTGAGCAGATCCGGCGTGTGCTTGATGATATCGCGCAACGCGTGGATAACGGTGTCCTGCGTGTTGGCGCAAATCTGTAACAGCAGATCCCCGTGGCACAGCGCCGCATCCAGCGAATCATTCGGGAAGCGCGTCATTTTTTGCAGCGTTTTTGGCATTTGTGCTTTCAGGCCATAGCGCTCATCAAACAGTGAATGGCCGACCGACAGCGTCATCGTCAGGTTGTCCGGGGCAATGTAAGCCCCCAGTATGCCGGAGTCCATTGGCGGCAAGCGCGGATTCGGCGTTTCTGGTGCCGGGCCGCCGGTGGTCAGGAACGCAAAGCGATGGGTCAGTAAACGGAACAGACGTTCAAGATCTGCTTTGTCGCTGGCGAGGACATCAAATGCCACCAGCATCATCGAGGCCTGCTGCGGCGTCAGGATCCCCGCCTGATGCGGTCCATAAAAGGGCTGTACATCATCGCGCGCATTGGGTGACAGAGTGCCTGGCGCACTGTGCGGTTTTTGCGCATGCGCAACCGGACAGCCGCCCGCCAGTGCCAGCGCGCCGCCCAATGCTCCCATGCCCTTTAACAGACGTCGGCGTGAGGGTTCACTCACGCCGTTTTCATTATCTTGTTGCATGATGCTTAATCCAGACCCAGTACGCCGCGTAATTGCGACAAATCTTCTGCCAGCGTCGTAATCGGTCCTTTCAGCGCGTTGCGGTCAGCATCGGTCAGTTTGTCGTAAGTTTCAAACCCTTCTTTGGTGCGATACTTGCTCAGGATGCTATCGACTTTTTTGAAGTTCGCATCCACTTTTGCCAGCAGTTCAGCATTGGATTTTTGCAGTTGAGGACGCAGGAGATCGACAATTTTCTGCGCGCCATCGACGTTGGCCTGGAAATCCCACAGGTCGGTGTGGCTGTAGCGATCTTCTTCGCCGCTAATTTTACTGGCGGCCACTTCTTCAATCAGACCCGCCGCTCCGCCAACCACTTTAGACGGTGGGAAGGCCAGTTCACTGATGCGCGTTTGCAGGTCGATAACATCGGTGTTCAACTGGTCGGCGTATTTATCCATCCCCTTGGTGGTATTGTCGCCAAACAGCGCTTTTTCCAGACGGTGGAAGCCGGTGAATTTAGGATCGGCGGCCTTTTGCTCGTAATCATCTTCACGTGCATCGATGCTGCCATCGAGGTCAGAGAACAGCTCGGCAATCGGTTCAATACGTTCATAATGCTGGCGCGTCGGCGCATACAGGGATTTAGCTTTCTCGATATCCCCGGCTTTAATGGCATCTGTAAACGCTTTGGTCCCCGCCACCAGCTGTGCGGTTTCTGCGGTTACATAGGCTTTGTATTCGGTAATTGCACCGCTCAGGCTCAGCAGGGCGTCACTCTGTGCCGCATCTGCCGTTGCGCTGCCCTTGACGATCAGCTTCCCTTTCGGGTTCGTCAGCAGGCCGCAGGTCATATCATATTCGCCAGGTTGCAGGTTGGCGGTCATTTTCTGGCTAAATCCCGGCGCAATATTTTCACGCTCTTCCACCACCATCACGCCTTTGAGGATTTCCCACTCCAGCGCTTTCTGACTGTGGTTCTGAATAATGAACTGGGTTTTTCCGGCATTAACCGTGATTGTCATCGGTTCACACTGTTTGTCGTTAACCGTGACATTGACCTTGGGAATATCTGCGGCGTGTGAGGCAAAAGCAGAAGTAAACAGAGCAGCCATACCCAGCTGCAGCGCACTACGGCGAAAGTTAATCGTCATGACCTATCCCTATAAATAAGTATGTTGTAACTAAATGATATTCTGCGTCGCGTTGTTATCAGGGTGCAGTACGAGACGCCGTAGAGCCTGAACGAGGCGGTAATGCAAACATAATCAGCGCCGGGATCAGGTAGATAAACCAGACGGCAACCTCACTGACACTTGGCGCTTCCTGGTAACCAAAAATCCCTTCCATCAGCGTGCCAAACAGCGAGTGCGTAGACAGCACGCTGCTCAAATCAAATGCCACATCCTGGAAATGATTCCATAACCCGGCTTCGTGAAACGCGCGAATGGCTCCGGCGGCAAGACCTGCGGCCACCAGCAAAATGAACAAGCTGGTCCATTTGAAGAAGGCCCCGAGATTCAGTCTGATCCCGCCGAGATATATCAGGTAGCCCAGAACGACGGCTGTTGCCAGTCCCAGCATCGCCCCAACCGGTGGCCAGATACCCACATCCTGCTGAAAGGCCGCCAGCAGAAAGAAAACCGACTCCAGGCCTTCACGAGCGACGGCAAAAAAGACCATCATCACCAGCGCCCATCCGTGATGATTGCCACGCTGTAACGCGTTATCGACCGCCTGCTCCAGTTGAACTTTGACGTTGCGCGAAACTTTACGCATCCAGAAGACCATCCAGGTGAGGATCACCACGGCAATCACTGCCACGATCCCTTCAAACAGCTCCTGCTCTTTTTGCGGAAATTCACCGGTGGTTTCATTGATGAAAATCCCCAGCGCCAGGCATAGTGCCGCCGCCAGCAGAACACCAATCCACATCACGCCAATCCAGCGACCACGCTGAGTCCGTTTCAGGTAACTGGCTATCAGGCTGACAATCAGCGCGGCCTCTAAGCCTTCGCGCAACATAATCAGAAATGGAACAAACATGCGAAGTACCCTTAAACGTTATTCTCAGTCAACTCGTGAAAAGAAAAGTAAATTACAGTGATAGTGATTATCATTACAGAAAAGAAAAACTCAAGCAGAATGTTTTGAGAATGATGACTTAATGTAAACAGTTAGTCTGATAAGGGTTACTGTGATTTTGCGAAGCGGCATAAAAAGCCCGCGCGTGGTGCAATATTGTTCAGTTGAGCATGTATGGAGAACATTTTACCCTGAATAAGTTTCCGTTCAGCCGTCAACGCCTCATCGATTTTCAGCCGGACCAGGGTGTCGCTTCAGCGCTTTCGCTTTCAGCTATATCCGTTTTGCTGTTCAGAGATATTCAAGTAAAAGCGCAGGTGGTCAGTTGTGGGCTGGTCCGGCTGAAAATTGCCGACGTGTTTCCGTAAGGCCGGGTGAGCCAGCATGGATGCTGGCTCAGGGCGCGTTTTGCAGGGACGCTACCTCGCGTCCGGCCCGATAGCCTGGAGGAATAAGCGGAGGGGATTGCGAAGCAACAATTTTCCTGCCGGGAGCCGGGATTGTAAAGGGCGTGGCGGAGAACGCCCTTTACACGTTCACAGGAATCGGTGCTTCAGAAAAACGATGAGCATGAGGTGAACGGAACCTTTCTCTGAGATAGCATGTTCATTGCCTCCGCCAGCACATCTTGATGCCTTCTGAAACTAGTCGTTAACTGAACGGCATTGCCCGCACGCGGCGGGCTGTAGAAGCAATAAGCAGATTACTCAACCTGTAAACGTGACGGCGGTGCAGAATGATAATGCGCATCAGCTTCAGCAAAGCGTTTTTGCATTGCGGCTGAAGGTGCTTTACCCAGCAAGCTGAACACCACGATACCGATACTGCCGAACACAAAGCCCGGGATGATTTCATACAGGCCCAGCCAGGCGAACTGTTTCCAGACGATAACCGTAACCGCACCAATGATCATCCCCGCCAGCGCACCGTTACGGGTCATACGCGACCACAGTACGGAGAACAGCACCACCGGTCCGAATGCCGCACCAAAGCCAGCCCAGGCGTAGCTCACCAGACCGAGAACGCGGTTTTCCGGGTTAGCCGCCAGAGCAATAGAGATCAGCGCGACTACCAGTACCATGACGCGGCCAATCCACACCAGTTCTTTCTGGCTGGCATTTTTACGCAGGAACGCTTTGTACAAATCTTCCGTAATGGCACTGGAACACACCAACAGCTGGCAGCTCAGCGTCGACATCACCGCCGCAAGGATAGCCGACAGCAGAATACCGGCAATCCACGGGTTGAACAGGATTTGCGCCAGTTCAATAAACACCCGCTCGGCGTTCTGGTTCACCGCACCGGCCAGTGCCGGATTGTTATTGAAGTAGGCGATACCGAAGAAACCAACGGCCACCGCGCCCGCCAGACACAGGATCATCCATGCCATGCTGATGCGACGTGCATGCACGATGCTATGGTGAGAATCTGCCGCCATAAAGCGTGCCAGGATGTGCGGCTGACCGAAGTAACCCAGCCCCCAGCCCATCAGGGAAATAATGGCGACAAAGTTCAGGCCTTTGAGCATGTCCACGTTCTCAATGCTCTTTTGTTTGATCACTTCCAGCGAGTCTTCAAAGCCGCCGACGCCAATAATCACCATCACCGGCGTCAGGATCAGAGCAAAAATCATCAGGCTGGCCTGCACGGTATCGGTCCAGCTGACGGCCAGGAAACCACCAATAAAGGTATAGATAATCGTCGCTGCCGCACCCGCCCACAGCGCTGTTTCATAACTCATGCCGAAGGTGCTTTCGAACAGACGCGCCCCTGCAACAATCCCTGAAGCACAATAGATGGTGAAAAACAGCAGAATAACCAGCGCGGAAATAATACGCAGCACGCGGCTTTTATCTTCAAAACGACCGGTAAAGTAATCCGGTAGTGTCAGAGCATTATTATTGAACTCGGTGTGTACGCGTAAACGTCCGGCCACCAGCTTCCAGTTGATCCATGCGCCTAATGTCAGGCCGATGGCGATCCAGCTTTCTGAAATCCCCGACAAGAAAATCGCCCCCGGCAGCCCCATCAGCAGCCAGCCGCTCATGTCGGATGCCCCGGCGGAAAGCGCGGTGACAAACGGCCCCAGGCTGCGTCCACCCAGAATGTAATCATCAAAGTTTTTGGTTGAACGCCATGCAATAAACCCAATCAACAACATGCCAAAAATATAGACACAGAATGTCACTAACATCGGTGTGCTAATAGCCATCAAAACTCTCCAAAATTATGTATCGACAATGCCGTGGCTTGCCGTTTTATTACCCTGCCGGAACGTGGCAAAGATATCTATGTTGACCTGGGCGACCGTATCCTGCCGGAAGCAAGGATCATTCACAATCGATTTAACACACCATTTACATCAATTTTGATCTCGAGTAGATAGCATTTTTCTGGAGGTTGCACTCTCTCACACTTTTCGCGGTTGCACCTTTAAAAAGTGTTAACTGCCGCAGAGAAAAAGCGCTCGTATTTTTTACAGACATCTCAACAAACACCACATTTATTAACATTTCATTCATTTTCAAGCTTGCAAACCAAGTCACATTTAACACGGTTGCACAAAGTTGCAACATGGTGGATATTTCTCAGTAACTATCAGTCCCGTATTTCAGCACAACAGGAGTAAACGGCATGGGAACCACCACGATGGGGGTTAAGCTGGACGACGCCACACGCGAGCGTATTAAAACAGCCGCAACACGAATCGATCGCACGCCGCATTGGCTGATCAAACAAGCCATCTTTAATTATCTCGAAAGACTGGAAAATGACGATGCCCTGCCTGAGCTGCCTGCCCTACTGGCGGGTGCAGCCAATGAAGGTGATGACGCCTCGGCATACCAGAATGAAACTCACCAGCCTTTCCTCGAGTTTGCCGAGCAGATCCTGCCGCAGTCTGTTTCCCGGGCGGCGATCACCGCCGCGTATCGTCGTGCAGAAACCGACGCCGTACCGATGCTGATGGAACAGGCGCGCCTGCCGCAACCGATCGCTGAACAGGCTCATAAGCTGGCATATCAGTTAGCCGACAAACTGCGTAACCAGAAAACCGCCAGCGGTCGCGCCGGCATGGTACAGGGACTCTTGCAAGAGTTCTCGCTGTCCTCTCAGGAAGGTGTTGCGCTGATGTGCCTGGCGGAAGCCCTGCTGCGTATTCCCGACAAAGCCACGCGCGATGCGCTGATCCGCGACAAAATCAGCAACGGTAACTGGCAGTCGCACATTGGACGCAGCCCGTCGTTATTCGTCAACGCGGCAACCTGGGGACTGCTGTTTACCGGACGCCTGGTCTCCACACATAACGAAGCCAGCCTCTCGCGCTCGCTGAACCGCATCATCGGTAAGAGCGGCGAGCCGCTGGTCCGCAAAGGCGTCGATATGGCGATGCGCTTGATGGGGGAGCAGTTCGTCACCGGGGAAACCATCGCCGAAGCACTGGCTAACGCACGGAAGCTGGAAGACAAAGGTTTCCGCTACTCCTACGACATGTTGGGAGAAGCCGCACTGACCGCCGCTGACGCGCAGGCCTATATGGTGTCTTACCAGCAGGCTATCCACGCGATTGGTAAAGCGTCTAATGGACGCGGCATTTATGAAGGGCCGGGGATTTCGATCAAGCTGTCGGCGCTGCACCCACGCTACAGCCGTGCGCAGTACGATCGCGTAATGGACGAGCTTTATCCACGCCTGAAGTCGCTCACCCTGCTGGCGCGTCAGTACGACATTGGCATCAATATTGACGCCGAAGAAGCAGACCGACTGGAAATCTCCCTCGATCTACTGGAAAAACTGTGCTTCGAATCTGAGCTGGCGGGTTGGAACGGGATTGGTTTTGTCATCCAGGCCTACCAGAAACGCTGTCCGTACGTGATTGATTATCTGATTGATCTGGCCACGCGCAGCCGCCGTCGCCTGATGATCCGCCTGGTAAAAGGCGCATACTGGGACAGCGAAATTAAACGCGCCCAGATGGACGGTCTGGAAGGGTATCCGGTGTATACCCGTAAGGTCTACACCGACGTTTCCTATCTGGCCTGCGCCAAAAAACTGCTTGCCGTGCCGAATCTGATCTACCCGCAATTTGCCACCCATAACGCCCATACGCTGGCGGCCATTTATCAGTTAGCGGGTCAGAACTATTATCCCGGACAGTACGAGTTCCAGTGCCTGCACGGCATGGGTGAACCCCTGTACGAGCAGGTTACCGGCAAAGTTGCGGATGGCAAACTGAACCGCCCATGCCGTATTTACGCACCGGTAGGGACCCATGAAACGCTGCTGGCGTACCTGGTGCGTCGGCTGCTGGAAAACGGCGCGAATACCTCATTCGTTAACCGTATTGCCGACACCACTCTGCCGCTGGATGAACTGGTCGCCGACCCGGTCGAAGCCGTAGAAAAACTGGCGCAGCAGGAAGGCCTGGCGGGTCTACCGCATCCGAAGATTGCGCTGCCACGCGACCTGTACGGCAAGGGACGCGAAAACTCAGGCGGACTGGATCTGGCGAACGAACATCGCCTGGCCTCGCTGTCCTCTGCCCTGCTCAACAGCGCACTGCAAAAATGGCACGCGAAACCGATGCTGGAGCATCCGGTGACTGACGGACAAATGACGCCGGTAATTAACCCAGCGGAGCCGAAAGATATTGTGGGCTACGTGCGTGAAGCCTCCCCGAATGAAGTGGAGCAAGCGTTACAAAGCGCGGTAAATAATGCGCCGATCTGGTTCGCTACGCCGCCGCAGGAGCGCGCCGCTATTCTGCATCGCGCCGCCGTTCTGATGGAAGGCCAGATGCAGCAACTGATTGGCATTCTGGTTCGCGAAGCAGGTAAAACCTTTAGCAACGCCATTGCCGAAGTGCGTGAAGCGGTCGACTTCCTGCATTATTACGCCGGGCAAGTCCGCGATGATTTTGATAACGAAACCCATCGTCCGCTCGGCCCGGTGGTCTGTATCAGCCCGTGGAACTTCCCGCTGGCCATCTTCAGCGGGCAAATTGCCGCCGCGCTGGCTGCAGGCAACAGCGTGCTGGCAAAACCGGCAGAACAGACACCGCTGATTGCCGCCCAGGGGATCGCCATTTTACTGGAAGCTGGCGTGCCGCCAGGCGTGGTACAACTGTTGCCTGGCCAGGGTGAAACCGTCGGGGCACAGCTGACGTCCGATGAGCGCGTACGCGGCGTGATGTTCACCGGTTCAACGGAAGTCGCCACGCTGTTACAACGTAATATTGCTCGCCGTCTTGACGCGCAAGGCCGTCCGATCCCGCTGATCGCCGAAACCGGTGGAATGAACGCGATGATCGTCGACTCCTCGGCGCTGACGGAGCAAGTGGTCGTTGATGTGCTGGCCTCCGCCTTTGACAGCGCCGGACAGCGCTGCTCGGCACTGCGCGTCCTGTGCCTGCAGGATGACATCGCCGAGCACACACTGAAAATGCTGCGCGGCGCGATGGCCGAATGCCGGATGGGCAATCCGGGCCGCCTGACCACTGACATTGGGCCGGTTATTGACGATGAGGCCAAAACCAATATTGAGCGCCACATTCAGGCCATGCGCGCCAAGGGACGCCCGGTATTCCAGGCTGCACGTGAAAACAGCGAGGATGCGCGGGAATGGCAAACCGGTACCTTTATTGCGCCGACGCTGATTGAGCTGGAGAGCTTCGACGAACTGCAAAAAGAGGTGTTTGGTCCGGTGCTGCACGTCGTACGCTACACCCGCAGCAATCTGGGCAATCTGATTGAGCAAATCAATGCTTCCGGCTACGGCCTGACGCTGGGTGTGCATACCCGTATTGATGAAACCATCGCTCAGGTCACCGGCTCCGCACACGTGGGTAACCTGTACGTCAACCGTAATATGGTTGGCGCGGTGGTCGGCGTGCAGCCCTTCGGCGGCGAAGGCTTGTCAGGCACCGGTCCGAAAGCCGGCGGTCCGCTGTATCTGTACCGTCTGCTGGCTAACCGTCCGGAAAATGCGCTAAGCCTCACCCTGGCGCGCCAGGATGCCGATTACCCTGTCGATGCACAGCTCAAGGCGGCGCTGATCCAGCCGCTGGATGCCCTCACCGAATGGGCAGCCGATCGCCCGGCGTTGCAGACCCTGTGCCAACAGTTTGCTGAACTGGCGCAGGCCGGAACCCAGCGTTTGTTGCCTGGCCCTACCGGCGAACGCAACACCTGGACGCTGTTACCTCGCGATCGCGTTCTGTGTATTGCCGATAACGAACAGGACGCGCTGGTTCAGGTCGCCGCCGTGGCTTCCGTGGGCAGTCTCATCCTGTGGCCGGATGATGCTTTCCACCGCGATCTGGCAAAACGTCTGCCTGCCGCTCTTTCCGGGCGCATCCAGTTTGCCAAAGCGGATAATCTGACCGTACAACCGTTCGATGCCGTTATCTTCCACGGTGATTCCGATCAACTGCGCGCGTTATGCGAGGCGGTTGCCGCACGGGATGGCGCAATTGTCTCGGTACAAGGCTTTGCCCGTGGTGAGAGCAATATCCTGCTGGAGCGGCTGTATATTGAACGCTCATTGAGCGTCAACACCGCTGCTGCTGGCGGTAACGCCAGCCTGATGACAATCGGCTAAGGGTATGGTTAATTAAGGCTCCGGTAACGGCAATACCATTCAGTTAAGCATGTAGGGTGAACATGTGATTCTTGCTCAGGGTTCCGTTCACCTCAGCGGTATCATTTCTCTGAAGCTCAGGTACCCGGGTGTCGCTTCAGCGCTCTGGCTTTCAGCTATATCCGTTCTGCTGTTCAGATATATTCAAGTAAAATCGCAGGTGGTCAGGTGTGGACTGGTCCGGCTGAAAATTGCCGACGTGTTTCCGTAAGGCCGGGAGAACCCGCAGGGATGCGGGTTCAGGGCGCGTTTTGCAGGGACGCTACCTCGCGCCCGGCCCGATAGCCTGGAGGAATAAGCGGAGGGAACCACGAAGTGGCAATTTTCCTGCCGGGAGCCGGGATTGTAAAGGGCGTGGCGGAAAACGCCCTTTACACGTTCACAGGAATCGGTGCCCCAGAAAAACGATGAACATGAGGTGAACGGAACCTCTCTCTGAGATAGCATGTTCATCACCTCCCCAACACGGGTTGATGCTTTCTGAAACTGAGTCGTTGACTGAACAGCATTACCGGTAACGGGGCTTTTTTATGGAGTCAGAGAAAAGCATGAAACGAATTGTACTGACATGTGCGGCACTGCTGCTCAGCAGCCCGGCGCTGGCAGAAGACTGCACCAGCGCGAACACCCAAACTGAGATGAACACCTGCGCCGCTGAGCAGTTTAAAACGGCGGATGCAAAGCTCAATGATACCTATCAGAATGCGCTTAAGCGTGCAGCGCCCACTCAACGTGAATTACTGAAAAAGGCGCAAGTCGCGTGGATAACTCTGCGCGATGCTGACTGCGCGTTAATCAGCTCAGGTACGGAAGGCGGCAGCGTGCAATCGATGATCGCGAGCCAGTGTCTGACCGATAAAACCCACGAGCGCGAAGCGTTTCTCGCCTCGCTGCTGCAGTGTGAAGAAGGTGATTTAAGCTGCCCGTTACCGCCCGCCGGTTAACGCACGCGGATCCCTTCGATAATCATCCGCTGGACATTCTCAACCGTTTGGTTAAAAAAGGCTTCATCGCGTAGTGTCGCACCCGTCACTGCTTCCACCTGTGGAGCAAAGTCGGCGTAGTGCTGGGTTGAAGCCCAAATCATAAAAATCAGATGATGCGGATCGACCGGAGCCAGTTTGCCGCTACTGACCCACCCGGCAATCAGCGCGGATTTCTCATCAATCAGCGTTTTGAGATCTCCCGTCAACTCGGTCATCAGCAGCGGCGCGCCTGCCAGCATCTCCATACAAAACAGCCGCGATGCCTGCGGGTAATCGCGGGAAACTTCCAGTTTGAGGCGGATATATTCTTTGATCGCCACCAGCGGCGCAAAGTCTTCACGAAAGGCCTTCAGCGGCGCCAGCCAGATGTCGAGGATCTGGCGTAACACGGCAATATAGAGCACTTCTTTTGACGGGTAATAATAGAGCAGATTGGTTTTTGACACGCCCGCCTGCTCAGCCACCTGTTCAAGACGCGTTCCGTGGATCCCAAACTGGGAGAAGATATTTAGCGCCGCAGTTAAAATGGCCTGGCGTTTCGCGTTGACCGCCTGCGAGCGTTTACCTGTTTTTTTCTCTACGCCTTGAGCCATCCGCCCTCTCCTTGTTGTGAGGGCGTCAGCATAACAAATCATACGGTGAATGGATAAATTAAAGCGGCCACGGGAAGTAGTTACCGTGCATCCTTCAAACAAAAAAACCGCCGGACAATCCGGCGGCGGTGGCTTTGCGACGTCTGTCGTTGAACGCTCAGACGTCACGATGTAGTTAACAGACAGCCTGGCAATTACGTTTTGTTATTGCCGTGGCTATTTTTGCCCCCTTTTTTGCCTGCCTCTGAAGCGCGTTGCGGGTCATTCTTGAAATTCCCCCCGCTGTGCTGGCCACCTTTTCGACCTGCTTCTGATGCTCTTTCGCGGTCTTCCGCAAAGTTGCCGGAACCGCCTCGATGGTTTGCCATTACTGACCTCCGTCATTGATTAGACATCATATTGCATAGGTACTGAGGAGTGATACCTCACGCAAGCTGTGGGCAATGCCCGATGTTCGCTGCGTGGGATTAAGCATAGTGAAGACTGGCCTGACAACCGGCTAACGGTAATATTCTGCAACAGGTTTGCCGGTATTTGGCGAATAATCACCACCTAAAATCAATAAGCCTTTCTTATGACTAGCAAATCCAACCTGCTCAAAAATGTATCATTTTGCGACAAAAAAGAACTGCCATTAAAATTGTTATAAATCAAAGAAATGATGGTGAAATTTGCACTCCTGGCAGTACGTCATATCTTTAAAGAGAGGTAGCGATTCGCTACACAGACGGTTAACTCGAGGAGTAGTGTAAAATGGCAAAAGTTCTGGTGCTTTATTATTCCATGTACGGACACATTGAAACGATGGCCCATGCAGTCGCAGAAGGTGCAAATAAGGTCGATGGCGCGGAAGTCATTATTAAGCGTGTGCCAGAAACGATGCAGCCTGAGATCTTCCTGAAAGCGGGAGGTAAAACACAAAACGCCCCCGTCGCCACCCCACAGGAGCTGGCTGATTACGACGCCATTATTTTTGGCACCCCTACCCGCTTTGGCAATATGTCAGGCCAAATGCGTACCTTCCTGGATCAGACCGGTGGCCTGTGGGCTTCTGGCGGCCTGTACGGCAAACTTGCCAGCGTATTCAGCTCAACGGGGACAGGCGGTGGTCAGGAACAAACCATTACCTCAACCTGGACAACACTTGCCCACCACGGGATGGTCATCGTTCCTATTGGATATGCCGCGCAAGAGCTGTTTGATGTCTCACAAGTTCGCGGCGGGACGCCGTACGGCGCAACCACCATTGCCGGGGCCGATGGCTCTCGCCAGCCAAGTCAGGAAGAGTTGTCTATCGCCCGCTATCAGGGTGAATACGTCGCCGGTCTGGCAGTAAAACTCAACGGCTAATCCGCAACAGGAGGATTCGTATGCCAACTCAAGAAGCGAAAGCCCATCGCGTCGGTGAATGGGCGCGTCTGCGCAACACGTCGCCGGAAATCGCCGAGGCTATCTTTGAAGTCGCCCATTATGACGAGAAACTGGCGGAGAAAATTTGGGAAGAAGGCAGCGACGAGGTGCTGATCAAAGCCTTCGAGAAAACGGACAAAGATTCACTCTTTTGGGGTGAACAGACTATTGAACGTAAAAACGTCTAGCGTCATGACTCCCCCGTCTGCACGGGGGAGTTTCTTGTTATTTCACTCTACTTTGCCGCCGCATTCAGCACGCTATCGAATTTATCGATCGGGCAGAAGCCATTCGCATCTATCGGGCAGCCTTTCAGTTCCAGCGTCACGCGCTGCGCGGGTGATTTCAACGTCAACACCTGTGCATCACGCAGCTGCTGCGAGCTCTGATAAACATACTCGATTTTCATCAGATCCCGGTTAGCATTACTGTCATGCCAGCGCTGGAAGACAATCTTCCCGCCAATCGGCGTGCGTTCGTTCTGGTCATGCAGCTGATACGGTTTGAAATCCAGCGCGGTGAGTAATGACGCAATGTTGGAGTCGTGACCGACCAGCACGGTAATTTTCGGCGCTTTTGTACGCTCGGTCACCAGTGCGTTATCGATATATTTCACCAGTGGCTTGGCCACATTTTGCGCCACGGCCGGCGAGGTAAACAGGCTGTCCTGATAGCCATTTTTCAGCTTCGACAGCACTTTCCACTGTTGGTCAGATTTGATCTCACCCCAGGCTACCTCATTTAGCGGGAAACCTTCGTAATATTGCAACGTGAACGCATCCACCAGCGAGTTACCGACCTTCAACGGTCCTGAAACCCCAGGCTCCTGTTGGTACTTCGCAGTAAACGTGTCTTTGGCGTCGGTCAGTGAGCACTGCTGTTTTTCTTTACAGGACGGTGAGTCTTTATAGTTCGTCATTTGCTCTAGCAACTGGTAGCTGTCGCTAAGCTGCATTTTGCTGCGCTCTTTTTCCATCGCCTGCACGGCCTGCTGACTAAATGCGGCAGAGTCGTCAGTGATTACCGGGTTGAAGGTGGGATCCATGGTGCCCATTTTTTCTTGATGGTGCACGGGTACGTCGCAACCCGGGAACGCACCGGTCACAAAGAACTGCGCCGTTGCGACCGTACGCTGCAGGCTATTGGCGTAGGTATACACCGTATCCGGGGCCGGACATTCACCGGATTTCACCATCCCCTGCTCTGCCAGCCATTCACGCATGTAATGGCCCATATAGATTTCCAGCACCCCGCCTTTGGTGGTGAGCTGACCGCCCGGTACATCCCATTGTGGCCACTGCTTCGGCGTCGATTGCTCCAGAACGCTGCCATTATTGGCTAAAGGTGCACGTAAGTTATGTCGGCTCATCATCAATACTTGCTGGAGTTGATAGCCCTCCGGCGCGGTCTGCGCCTGTGCGGCGGATGACAGTAATACGGCCCCTGCCACGGTTGCGGCGATTAACGATTTATTCATCCCTACGACCTCTTGTTGTTATCAATCACCACTGAGTGTGACAGAAACAAGACATTTTTCCGGGAACACTTTCGCAAAAATGCAGGTGTAGTTAAGGGTTTATCTTAGCTGTGAAAAAATGCCGGGTTTCCCCGGCACGATATTCAGAACGTTTTTGCCCACCACAGCCGCAATTTCATGCCCCAGTAACTGGTCCAGCCGCTGGTTGTGGAGACCACGCGGCCTTGCGACATCACTACCAGCGTCGGCGTGACGCTAACCTCCCAACTGCGGGAGAGCGCGCCATCGGCGTCGTTGATGACCGGGAAATCCACGCCTTTGCGCGCCAGCCAGCGAGACACTTCCGCTTCACTGCCGGAGCGTAACGCAATGGTCATCACGTTCTCGCCTTCCCGCTGCAGCCGGGCAACGTCCGGTGTGGTGAAGCGGCAAACGCCACACCAGCTGGCCCAGAAATAGAGCAGCACAGGTTCTTGTTGACTGAGCGCCGCCAAGGTAACGGTTTCACCCTGCAGCGTCTGCAATGGCGTGCTGTCAAAAGCGGTGGGGAGCGTGGGCGCTCGCCACGCATCCATCAGCAACATCGCGCCCGCAATCAGCACCAGTAAGATGAGCCCTTCGCGCAGCCAGCGGCGCAGTTTACTGAGCATTGGCCGCCGCCAGCTTTTCTTTGACCACGGCTTCCAGCGTTTCCCACGGTACGGCGCCTGGGATCAGTTCATCGCCGATGATCGTGGCAGGCGTACCGCGCACACCTACCAGCCGCGCCAGTTGCAGGTTGGTGCTCAGCGTTTCCATACTTTTATCATCCAATGTGACCGGGGTCGCCGCCGATTTTTCCTGTGCCTGTTTAATACTGGCAGCAGTATGGTAGCCTCTTTTCTGCATCAGTTTTTCATGTAACGCCTGGAACTGCTGCGGGTGCTCACGCCAAGTCATCAGTGCGGTGCGCGCCGACAGCACCGAGCTTTCACCTTTAAACGGCAGCGGTTTAATCACTACGGCTACGTCCGGGTACTTTTGCACAATTTTTTCCAGCATCGGATCCAGCTGCTTGCAGTACGGGCAGTTGTAATCGGTAAAGTTAATCAGCGTCAGTTTTGCCTGCTTCGCGCCAATGCGCGGACTGTCAGGATCGTTAAACAGCGCTTCCTGAATTAACGCTTCAATTTGCTTTTCCTGCTCCGGGGTAAACGGCGCGGGCTCTTGCGCCACACTGACGGCAGAAAACAGGGACAACAGCAAAACAATCAACAGTTTCATGGCGTGACTCCTTTAGCATCTACCAGCGTGTTTAACACCGCATCGCGGGTTAACAGCGTCGGCAACGCCTGGCCTTCCGGCATGCCGGGGCCATAAATTTGGTTAAACGGCACAGCAACCTGGCCGCGTTTTTTTAGAAATTCGGTCATTGCTTCAGAGGGCAGCGTCCAGTCACCGCGCAGTGCCACCACATCGGGCTGCTGCAGGGCGGCCTGCACGTCTTCTTTATTCAACACGTTGTATTTGTTGACCTTACAGGTAATACACCAGTCGGCGGTCACATCGATGAAAACACGTTTATGCTGAGCCAGCGCGTCGGTGATGGCCTGTTCACTAAGCGGCTGCCAGTTGACGCTCTCTTTGGCGGCACTTTGGCTGGTAAACCCCAGATGCGGGAGCAGCAACGTTGCCAGCCAGATGGCTGAACCAAGCATCATCACCCCGAGCAAACGCCGCAGGATAGTCATCCAGCGTCCCGGACGCGGTAAACGCAGCGCCAGACCCGGGTGCAGCGCCACCAGCAGCCACGGTAAACTCATTCCCAGCCCTAGAGCCAGAAACAGCCCCCACAGCGTGGGTAGTGAAGCCGTTAGCGCCACCGCCACCGCCGTACCCAGGAACGGCGCACTGCACGGCGTGGCAAGCAGCGTCGCAAACGCGCCCTGCCAGAAATGACCGGCCAGGCCATTGCCACCGTGGGTCGCCAGCGTAGTGGTCATCTTTGAAGGTAAACGGAATTCAAACAGCCCGAACAGGCTGGCACTGAACGTCAGCATCACCAGCACCATCATGCCGATAAACCACGGACTCTGGAACTGGATCCCCCAGCCGAGTGCCTGATTGGTCATCCGCAGCACCGTCATCAGCGCGGCCAACGCCATAAAGGAGAGCACTATCCCGGCCACCGAAGCCAGAAACTGGCGGCGAACCTGGCGACGGCTTTTCTCCTCGACGAGTAAAATTGAACCCAGCTTCATCCCAAGAACCGGCAGCACGCAGGGCATCAGGTTGAGGATAAGCCCGCCCAGAAGCGCCATCAACACCACCTGCCACAGCGGGAGCGCCACGCTTTCAGCTGCCGGCGCGTCACCAATGACAAGACGACTTTCCTGAGCGACACCGTTATCTGCCAGCACCAGCGTGAGCGATTTACCGCGCAGATCCGGCGCACCCTCACCCCAGCTGTCATGCACCGGGATCGTGGCGCGCAGCGTTTCACCCTCCACGCGCATTGTCGGCATGCCAAAGTCCGCCTCATCGACAGTATCCAGGTACACCCCCGGTGTAGACCAGCCGCCCTTACGCTGCGCCTCGACGACCAGTTCTCCGGCGCGCGCCCCGGCGTGCAGAGAATCCGTCAGACCACTGGCAAGTGGGATCTGCCCCATGGCCTGTGCATAGTCATGGGCAAAAGTGGCGTCCTGGACAGAAGGCGTCACAGAAAAGGGATAATCTGTCAGCAGACAGACGTTGCTACAGGTCGACAGCGTCAAAACGCCGTTCAGCGTAGCCGGTGACGTACCGCGCACCACCATCGGGAACGTCACCCGATCGTGATAGCCCTGGGTGGTAATGTTGGCGACTTCAAAACGTGCAGGCGTGGGCCAGAACCAGTCCACGGTTGGCATGGCGCCCTTCCAGGCAATAGACGGCGCGACGCCGCCCTCGCCCGGTGAGCGCCAGTAGGTTTTCCAGCCATCCTCCAGTTTGACGTCCAGCAGCAGCCGGGTTTCCCCCTCGGCAGACGTATCGGCACGCAGCCGCACGCTGGCATGGTCGTTCTCAGCTGAGCGCAGCCAGCCGATGTCAGCCGCCCAGGATACGGGCAGCCATAGCAATAACAGACAGAGCAGCGCCTGCCTGAAAACAGTCATCATATTTTTTCTCCGTGAATAATTATCTAGCAGTCAGCAACGGCTGCTCTGTCATTCACGGAAGACGCAAAACCTGAGATGAACCCGCAGTGTGGGCGGCGAGATAGCTCGCGGTGGGAAAAACGGCAGACGAAAAGCCCGCACCGGCGCCAGTAGCGACAGAAGCAGGCAAAGCACCAGAATGGCGCCTTCAAACAGCACCGGAGGCGAAGCCAGCAATGACTTCGCACTCAGTTCGCAAGGGGTCACGGGTGAGGCGTCATCAGCCTCTGTTTGCGCGCTGGCAACAACGGTTGCGGCAGCGGTGTTCATCTGCAACGCGTGCAGACCCGCCATGCGCTGTGCGGTGCATACCATCACCACGACACATGCCAGGCACAGGAACCACCATCCCATCCGTTGATGTTTTGCCATTTTACCCTCACTGATTGACGCGGTTATCTTAGCTACTGGCGAGGTTTTGGCAACCTTTACGCTGTAAAGTTATGTCGGTGCAGGACATTCATCCGCCCTGCTTGTATGTCATGGAAACAAATAATCGCCACCGTAAAATATAACGAGGGAAATCTTTCGCCATTTCCGATGACTCCAAAAAAAATAATTCACCCAGGCATTTAAATACGTTATTAAAAAGCATCCATGCGTAAATCAAAGTAAGGAGCAGCGCATTATAAAATAAATGCTTTATTATAATGATGGCGTAATGGACATCGCGTTCATTATAAACATCTTTGTTTATAATATGTTATTTAGAGTATATGAAAATGAAAAAATATCTACTCCCGCTGATCGGATTGCTGTTTACCGTGAGTGCTCAGGCCGCAACATTTACCGATGGAAAAGAATTTATCACGCTGGAAAAAGCCGTACCGTCAGCCCCTGCTGCACTGAAGTTTTTCTCCTTCTACTGCCCCTCTTGCTATCAATACGATGAGGTCATGGAAGTTACTGATAATGTGAAAAAAGCTTTACCTGAAAATGTTAAACTCACGGATTACCACGTCGATTTTTTAGGCCCTCTGGGAGCCGATATGACGCACGCCTGGTCGGTCGCCATGCTGTTAAATGTGGAAGAAAAGGTTAAACCTTTACTTTTTGATGCCGTGCAGAAGAAGCAGTCAATTAAAACCGCTGATGATATTCGCAACGTGTTTATCCAGGCAGGCGTGAGCGCCAGCGATTATGATGCCGCATGGAATAGCTTTGCGGTGAAATCACTGACCGCCAAACAGCAAGAATTGGCCAAAGCCGTCGATTTGAAAGGCGTACCGGCTATCTTCATTAACGGCAAATATATGATTAACCCGAAAGGATTAAATTCCGATAACGTGAATGCCTTTGTGCAGAACTACGCAGAGACGGTCCGTTTTCTTATTACCAAATCCTGATCATTAATATTGCACGACGCACCACCAACAGAAACCATCTGCTACCGTTGGTGGTGCACAATGTCCGATTCATGCCGTCAGGCGCCACTGTTTTCCGTCCCTTTCATAGTTGGCATTCACACTTTTCAGGATTACCCTAAACTTACGGTGATGCCTTTCCCGAGGGTATCCTTCTTCATGGGTTGATTCATACGAGATAACACTATGGAATTAAAGGATTATTACGCCATCATGGGCGTGAAACCGACGGACGATCTCAAAACCATCAAGACCGCCTATCGTCGACTCGCCCGCAAATACCATCCTGACGTCAGCAAAGAAACCGACGCCGAAGCGCGTTTTAAAGAGGTTGCTGAAGCCTGGGAAGTCTTAAGCGATGAACAACGTCGTGCCGAATACGATCAGTTGTGGCAGCACCGCAACGATCCGCAATTCAGCCGTCAGTTCCAGCAAGGTGAAGGTCAGAGCTACAACGCCGAAGATTTTGACGATATTTTCTCCTCCATTTTTGGTCAACACGCTCGCCAGTCACAACAGCGCCACGCCCGTCGTGGACACGATATCGAAATCGATGTGGCCGTGTTCCTCGAAGAAACCCTTGCTGAGCATAGCCGCACCATCAGTTACTCCCTGCCGGTCTACAATGCGTTTGGCCTGGTAGAGCGAGAGATCCCCAAAACGCTGAATGTGAAAATTCCAGCAGGTGTAGGCAACGGCCAGCGCATCAGGCTGAAAGGCCAGGGCACGCCCGGTGAGAACGGTGGCCCGAACGGTGATTTGTGGCTGGTTATTCATATCGCGCCGCATCCGCTATTTGATATCGTCAATCAGGACCTAGAAATTGTCGTGCCCCTTGCCCCATGGGAAGCCGCACTGGGCACAAAAGTGACCGTGCCAACACTCACAGAGAGTATCCTGCTGACGATCCCACCTGGCAGCCAGGCCGGACAACGATTACGCATCAAGGGCAAAGGGCTGGTGAGTAAAAAACAGACCGGCGACCTGTACGCGGTGATCAAAATTGTGATGCCACCCAAACCTGACGACAACAGCGCCGCATTGTGGCAACAGCTGGCGGACGCGCAGAAGACCTTTGATCCACGCAAAGAGTGGGGGAAAGCATAATGGCTAACGTTACCGTCACCTTTACCATTACCGAGTTTTGCCTGCATACCGGCGTTTCCACCGAGGAGCTGACTGAGATTGTCGGCCTGGGGATGATCGAACCCCGCGAAGATGAAAGCGCCCACTGGCAGTTTGACGATCGCGCATTAAGTGTCGTACGACGGGCTTTGCGATTACGTCAGGAACTGGCGCTTGACTGGCCGGGGATAGCCGTTGCGCTCACGTTACTGGAAGAGAATGCGCAGTTGCGTCAGGAAAATCGCCTGCTGCGCCAGCGTTTGTCACGCTTTGTCACGCATTCGTAATGTATTGAGATTAACGCCCGATTGATAACGTGAAATACCACGGGTAAGCGACGAATTCAGCGCTTACCCGTGTAGTCAGGATTTATCCGTCTTGCCGAACAGCAACGCCGTGTAGTGGGTGTTCACTTTGCCACTGCGTTTACCGTCTGGTCCAAAATATCGGTCATCCCGGCACAGACGCTCAGTGGTGTCGCAGAACAGACCGCCCTGGAAGGTAAAGGCCGTCGTGTCAAATTGTCCGGCCGCTGCCAGTTTATCACCCTGCTTCTTTCCGACATACTTCGTGGTCAGCGCCACCGACAAGCCGTGCTCATCCGCACAGATATATTTGTCGCACAGTACGCCCGCGACAGGGCTGTGTGGTCCGGTGGTCGCGGCGTACGCGGGCAGTGACAGGATACCAACTGCCAGCAGGCTACCAATTTTTATCATCATACTCTCCCTATATTCTTCGCCTGACGTGATTAATATTGTACACCAGAAACCATCTATAACCATGAGCTACAATTATATTACTTTTAGATAATCAGCTGCGCGCTTGATGACAATAATGTGCAAAGGTTTACTATAAACCTGTCTTTTTTAGTAGGGAATTAAAATGAACAAAATAAAAGGCGTAATGATTCTGGCCCTGACATTCGCCCTGTCGGCGTGTGCTTTAAATACGATAGTGCAAGTATAACTCGCCATCACACATTGGGTGAACCTGAATTTAAATAACGTACTCTGTTACCTGTAATTCACTTGCTAAATCATTAGCCAAAAATAGGCTTTATCCTTCTTATGTCTGATCACCTTATGCTATTTATCGATGACATCCCTCCCCTGCATACAATGCAAATTACTGTGTACGTCAAATTTATTCAGGGATTACTATGAACAGAAAACGCTTACTGCTGATACCATTGTTTTTTAGTGTCGCAATTATCACCGCGTGTGACAATCAATCCTCAGAAAAAAACATCACCAGAGAACCCGAAGTTGGGATTATTACTCTGAAACCCTCTTCCGTTGATATTAAAAGTGAACTTCCGGGCAGGGCCGTATCGTTCGAAATTGCTGAGATCAGACCGCAGGTCAGCGGTATAATTATTAAGCGGGATTTTATTGAGGGTGATAAAGTCAGCAAAGGTGAATCGCTCTACCAAATTGATCCGGCGCCTCTGCAGGCAAAACTCGATGCGGCCAAAGGCGCTCTGGCAAAAGCGCTGTCCACTGCCAATAATCTACGTTTAACATTCCAGCGCCAGTCAGCTTTATTAAAATCCAATTACGTCAGTCGTCAGGATTATGACACCACGCGTTCACAGCTTAATGAAGCTGACGCTAACGTTGCCGTCGCCAGAGCGGACGTCGAGCAGGCCGCCATTAACCTTCATTACGCCAATGTCACCTCGCCTATCGATGGCATTAGCGGCACGTCTTCCGTTACCGTTGGCGCACTGGTCACCGCGAATCAGGAAAGCGCGCTGGTCACCATTCAGCAATTAGACCCAATTTACGTCGATTTAACCCAGTCGGTGCAGGACTTCTTACGCCTGAAAGAAGAAAAATCCAGTGGAAAAATCGCCCAGGAAAAAGGCCAGATCCCGGTTGAATTGATGCTGGAAAATGGCAAACCCTACCGCTATACCGGGGCGCTGCAGTTTTCCGATCCCGCCGTCGATAAAGTCACTGGCTCCGTGACCCTGCGCGCCATCTTCCCGAATCCTGACGGCGAGATTTTACCCGGTATGTACGTTACGGCTTTACTGGATGAAGGTCGCCAGCAGAACGTTCTAATGGTTCCTCAGCAAGGGGTTACCCATAACGAGCAGGGAAAGGCGACTGCCCTGATCCTCGACCAGAAAAACAGGGTGCAACTGCGCGAAATCAACGCAGTAAAAGCTGTCGGTAACCAATGGTTAGTGACCGCAGGATTACGTCCCGGCGACCGGGTTATTGTTTCCGGATTACAACGAATCCGTCCGGGAATGAAAGCCCGGGTTCTCTCTTCGCCATCAAACAGCCCTGACACGGTAACCGAACAGTAATATTTCAGGTATTAAGGACACCTTCTTCATGGCTAACTTTTTTATTGAGCGCCCGGTTTTTGCCTGGGTGCTGGCGATTATTCTGATGTTTACCGGGGGGATCGCTATTATGAACCTGCCGATCGCCCAATATCCGCAAATAGCGCCCCCGACGATTACGATTAACGCCGCCTACCCTGGCGCAGACGCAAAGACCGTAGAAGACTCCGTCACTCAGGTGATTGAACAAAATATGAATGGTCTTGATGGCCTGATGTACATGTCGTCCACCAGCGACGCGGCAGGCAATGCGTCAATTATCCTGACGTTTAAAACCGGCACATCACCCGATATTGCACAGGTTCAGGTGCAGAATAAACTGCAGTTGGCGATGCCCTCCTTGCCGCAGGAGGTTCAGCAACAAGGGGTCAGCGTGGATAAATCCAGTAGCAATATCTTAATGGTTGCCGGCTTTATCTCGGATAACAACAGCCTGAGCCAATATGATATTGCTGACTATGTTGCCTCAAACATTAAAGATCCTCTCAGTCGTACTGCCGGGGTGGGGAGCGTGCAATTATTCGGTTCACAATACGCCATGCGCATTTGGTTGGATCCGCAAAAACTCAATAAATATAGCCTCACACCGCAGGACGTTATTGCGCAAATTAAGATACAGAATAATCAGATATCGGGGGGACAACTGGGGGGGATGCCTCAGTCGGCAGACCAGCAGTTGAATGCGTCGATCGTTGTTCAGACTCGCCTGCAAAGTACCGATGAATTTGGCAAGATCTTTCTGAAAGTCCAGCAAGACGGTTCTCAGGTTCTGTTGCGTGACGTTGCGCGAATTGAGCTAGGGGCGGAAAATTATTCGACGGTCGCACGGTATAACGGCAAACCTGCCGCCGGGATCGCGATTAAGCTTGCCGCCGGCGCAAATGCCCTGGAAACATCCCAGGCGGTCAAAAAAGAGCTGGACAAATTATCGGCCTGGTTCCCGGTCAGCATGAAGACCGTTTACCCCTATGACACCACCCCGTTTATCAAGATTTCAATTCAGGGTGTTTTCCAAACATTGATCGAGGCAATTATCCTGGTCTTCCTCGTCATGTATCTATTTCTGCAAAATTTCCGCGCGACGCTTATCCCCACAATCGCAGTTCCCGTGGTTATTCTCGGCACATTTTCCATCTTGTCTGTCGCCGGTTTTACGATTAATACACTGACGATGTTTGGCATGGTGCTGGCAATAGGACTTTTAGTCGATGATGCCATCGTGGTGGTCGAGAACGTTGAGCGTATTATTTGCCAAGAAAAATTGCCGCCAAAAGCGGCAGCGCATAAAGCGATGAGCCAGTTGCAAAGAGCGCTGGTCGGTATTGCCGTGGTGTTATCTGCCGTTTTTATGCCGATGGCCTTTATGAGCGGCGCGACAGGTGAAATCTTCCGTCAGTTTTCCATCACCTTGATCTCCTCTATGACGCTATCGGTATTCGTGGCGATGAGTCTGACACCCGCACTTTGCGCCACGCTGTTGAAAGCCGCGCCTGAGGTGGGGAACACAAGAACACATTTTCTGTTCACCCATTTCAATCATTTCATGGAGAAGTGCACCCGGCACTACACGGACAGCACGCGTAAACTCTTGCGTTGCACAGGCCGTTATATGGTCATCTATTTGGTGATCGGGGCCGGCATGATTGGCTTGTTTTTACGCACCCCAACCTCCTTTTTACCTGAAGAAGATCAGGGGGTATTCATGACCACGGCACAATTGCCTTCAGGTTCAACGATGGTCAATACCCGCAAAGTCCTCGACGAAATAACAGATTACTACCTGACGAAAGAACAGAAAAATGTTGCGTCTGTTTTTACCGTTGGTGGATTTGGCTTCAGCGGCCAGGGGCAAAACAACGGGCTGGCCTTTATCAGCCTGAAGCCATGGTCAGAACGTGTTGGTGAAGAAAATGCAGTTACCGCCATTATTCAACGGGCAATGGTGGCTTTAAGCGCCATTAATAATGCCGTGATTTATCCGTTCAATTTACCTGCGGTAGCAGAACTGGGAACCGCTTCAGGGTTTGATATGGAGCTGCTGGATAACGGTAATCTCGGACACGAAAAAATGATGCAGGCACGCAATCAGTTGCTGGAGCTGGCCAGTCAGTCATCCGGAGAGGTCGCCGGGGTGCGTCCTAACGGGCTGGAAGACACACCGATGTTCCATGTTAATGTTGACGCCAAAAAAGCTGAGGCCATGGGCGTTTCACTCGCGGATATTAATCAGACCCTCTCCACGGCGTTTGGTAGCCGCTATGTCAATGATTTTCTTAACCAGGGCCGCGTTAAAAAAGTGTATGTTCAGGCTGATACGCCGTTCCGTATGCTACCTGGCAATATAAACCACTGGTACGTGCGCAACGCCTCCGGCTCTATGACCCCGCTTTCCGCCTTCTCAACCACCGAATGGACCTATGGTTCACCCCGTCTTGAACGTTACAACGGGCAACCTGCGATGGAAATTCTGGGACAGCCGGTTGCCGGGAAAAGCAGCGGTGATGCAATGAACTTTATGGCATCCCTGATTAATAAACTCCCTGCCGGCGTCGGCTACGCGTGGACGGGTCTGTCTTATCAAGAGGCATTATCCACCAACCAGGCCCCCATGCTATATGCCATTTCGCTCGTGGTAGTCTTTCTTGCGCTGGCAGCACTGTATGAAAGCTGGTCCATTCCTTTTTCCGTGATGCTCGTAGTGCCCATTGGCATCGCCGGTGCGTTGCTGGCTACCGACCTGCGTGGTTTGAGCAATGATGTTTACTTCCAGGTCGGCCTGCTCACCACGATGGGCCTGTCGGCTAAAAACGCCATTCTGATCGTTGAATTTGCCGTCGAGATTATGCAAAAGGAAGGTAAAACACCGCTTGAGGCTGCCGTCGACGCGGCGCAAATGCGTCTGCGCCCTATTCTGATGACCTCACTGGCCTTCATTTTAGGTGTAATTCCACTGGCTATAAGCAACGGCGCGGGTTCTGGTGCACAAAATGCCGTCGGTACCGGCGTAATCGGGGGCATGCTGGCGGCGACCGTACTGGCGATTTATTTTGTCCCGGTCTTCTTTGTGCTCGTTGAAAACACGTTAGCGCGATTTAAAATATCGCGCTGATATAAATAAATATAATATACCTGTATATGATAAAAACTCTGGGGTTACATTATGTAACCCCAGAGTTTTTAAATAATCGATTAACAATGATTTAATGCATATTCTGAACATTCACCGCAACTTCAGAATATTTTCAGGCCTGAATGAAGTGCAACAGATCGTTATTAATCACCTCGGCATGGGTAGTATGCATCCCATGCGGATAACCTGGATAAATCTTCAGAACGCTGTTAACGAGCAATTTATCCTGCAACAGCGCTGCATTTTTATAAGGAACGACCTGATCATCATCTCCTTGCATCACCAAAACGGGCAGCGTAATGGCTTTTAAATCATCGGTATGATCGGTTTCAGAGAACGCCTTAATTCCTTCGTAGTGCGCTTTTGCACTCCCCATCATGCCCTGTCGCCACCAGTTTTGAAGTGTTCCATTGGATACCTCTGCCCCTTCCCGATTGAATCCATAAAAAGGCCCGGTTGCCACGTCAAGATAGAACTGCGCGCGATTGGCGGCAAGCGCCTGGCGGAATCCATCGAAAACGCTGAGCGGTGTCCCTCCCGGATTATTATCTGTCTTAACCATCAGCGGTGGCACGGCGCTGATCAGTACGGCTTTCGCCACGCGACCTTGCGGTTGTCCATATTGAGCGACATATCTTGCCACCTGCCCCCCTCCCGTGGAGTGACCAATATGCACGGCATTATGCAGGTCAAGATGCTCCACCACGGCCGACACGTCTGCCGCATAGTGGTCCATATCATGACCGTCGCTCACCTGATCTGAACGTCCATGCCCGCGACGATCGATGGCGATAACACGATAACCGTGATTAAGGAAGAATAACATCTGGTTATCCCAGTCATCTGCGCTCAGCGGCCAGCCATGATGGAATACGATAGGTTGCACATCTTTCGCCCCCCAGTCTTTATAAAAAATGTTTACACCATCTTTTGTTTTTACAAATGACATAGTTGTATTTCCCTCGAGAGGATATTCCGCCTAAAGATCGTTGATACCACATTGATCGCGCAACGTCTTACCAGCATGTTACACATCAACGCGAATGAACCTGCGTAAGGCCTAGTAAGTATAGTTGCAAAAAAAGAAACCTTTTAATTTTGGTTTTACTGGATATATAACGTATGCCATCAATAGATCGTTAAAAACAAAGCGTTATTAGCCAACATCCACTTACCTGAAAATTAAAATTCACATTATTAATGAATACCACTCATAGCGCCTATCCTCTTGCTGACCATTATCTGCAAGCACAAACCCGTTAACATGGTCCTGTCTTTCAATATCCAGATGGTTCAGCATGCTTAACCTACAAGCACAAACGCAGTCAGCGACGGCTAAAAAAACCGGTCTTACCTTTGTCCTTATCCTTAGCGCCTTAATGGCCGTGACCTCCTTATCAACCGATATCTATCTGCCGGCAATGCCCATAATGGCAAAAGATTTACACGGCGATGCTGAGTTAACCATCACCGGTTTTCTCATGGGTTTTTGCATTGCACAACTGATTTGGGGACCGATTAGCGATCGTTACGGGCGGCGTCTGCCGCTATTCATTGGTTTGAGTTTATTCGTTATAGGTTCAGTCGGCTGCGCATTATCAACGGATATTGTACATATTGTCTTCTGGCGTGTTTTTCAGGCGCTAGGTGCCTGTACCGGCCCGATGCTGGCGCGCGCAATGATCCGCGACCTGTTTAGCCGTACTCGCGCAGCACAAATGCTGTCGACCCTGATGATCATCATGGCTATCGCGCCGATTGCCGGTCCTCTGATTGGCGGGCAAATGATTAAGGTCACCTCGTGGCACACCATTTTCTGGCTACTGGCGATAATCGGTACATTCATGCTGCTGTCGTTATTCTGGCTACCGGAAACCCTGACGGAAGACAAACGTTCCCAGGCTTCCATCTCCAGCGCCTTTCATCATTATTCCGCATTACTGACCAACACCAGATATATGCGCTTTACGCTATGCCTGACGTTTTACTACATCGCGGCCTACGCCTTTATCACCGGTTCCCCGTTTGTGTACATCACGTACTTCGGCGTTGATCCGCAGCATTATGGCTGGTTATTTGCCATCAACATTGTGGGACTGATGGCCGTGAGCATGGTCAACAGACGCCTGGTTTATCGCTACCCACTGGAAGCGTTACTTAAGATTGCTGTCTTCATCGCTACCGTTGCCGCCATCGTGCTGGCTGTTACAACGGGTCTGGGCGCGGGAGGGATCACGGTGATTGTCGGAGCCGTATTCGTGTTCTTCTCAATGAATGGCATCATCGCCGCGACGTCTACGGCATATGCACTGGACGCCGCGCCGAATGTTGCCGGTTCCGCATCGGCGCTAATGGGCGCGTTGCAATACGGTAGCGGCATCATCTCCTCGCTGTTGCTGGCACTCTTTAGCGATGGCACACCTTGGACAATGAGCTGGGTCATTGCGGTATTTACGACAGCCAGCGCCGTCATGGCACTGAGCATTCAGGTAAAAAATCCGCAGTAGCACGAGATACTGCTATTCCCCCAGAGAATGGCAAAACACTTAGATTTCCAGTGCAGCAAGAATTGTGGCTTCTATTTTCTCTGGGGTGGTGAACGGTGCAAAACGCTTGAGCGGTTTACCGTCGCGTCCAATCAGGAACTTAGTGAAGTTCCACTTGATCCGCCCACCCAGCACGCCTGGCAATTCGTCTTTCAGGTAGCGAAATACCGGATGCGTTGCACCGCCGTTGACCTCCACTTTCTCGAACATCGGGAAACTCACACCGTAGTTGATGTGGCAGGTCTGAGCGATTTCGTCGGCACCGCCGGGTTCCTGCTTACCAAATTGGTTGCAGGGAAACCCCAGCACCACCAGACCCTGCGCAGCGTACTTCTTGTAAAGCGCCTCAAGACCTGCGTATTGTGGCGTAAAGCCACAATGGCTGGCGGTGTTAACGACCAGAACCAGCTTGCCAGCGTAGTCAGCCATAGAGATGAGCTGACCCTGCAGGCTGGTGGCAGTAAGTTGATGAAAAGTGGTCATGTCGGGATCCTCAGAGCAGACGTCGACATTGCCATGCAGCGGGTTGCTGCTGGGGTAATCGTCGCGGGTCGTGGAGAGGAGATCCAGCTCCCCATTGATTAACACCCTATTATACGAACAATATCCGTTTCCTCATCATTCATTAGTTACGCCACTGCCATTTTGTTAATCTTCGTTACTGGTAATCAGAATGGATGTCAGGAAATGAGCGAGCAGATAAAGATAGATATTCCGCCACAGGAAGGTCGTGGCTTTTGGGTTGCTAAAGGTCAAACATTCAGTGTTATTGATCCTGAAGGGCAGCAGGTTGCGGACTTGTGGGCAATGTCTATCAGCGCTGGTGAAATTGACTGGCTAAGCACATCTCAGACGCGAGATATAACAGAGCGATTATTCCCCGCACCGGGAGAGTCTTTTTACAGTGAAAAAGCCAAACCCTTACTCACATTAGTGCAGGATAACTCACCATGCCCGCATGATATGCTGTTCCCGGCCTGCAACCCTGGACTTTACGAACGAGCTGGCCTGTATGATCACCCGAACTGTCGTGACAACATGCTGAGAGCACTGCAGGCGGCAGACATATCACTCCCCATCGTTCCCGATCCGGTCAATTTTTTCCAACGCTCAGAACCGCAGGCTAACGGTAAGCTTGAGGTATTGGCTTCGAACAATCCCCCCGGAGGAAATGTGCTATTACTCGCGGAAACAGATCTCTATGTGGTGGTTACTGCCTGTTCTGTTGATTTCCACCCGACCAATGGGGGCCACTGTACTGGTATCCAGATTATCGTTGGTTGAAATTCTGATAGATTAGGACTGGGCTATCACCGACTTCCAGGACGTACACAGCAGGTGCAATAAGCCTTTCGGGGCACTTTTATTTGAGGTTAACGATGGCCGCGATCGATCTGAGCTGGACGTTCCTTGCACACAGAGCACGCGTTTTATTACGGACTCCTAAAGCGGTGAGATTTGCCAATCGTATAGGCGCTGTTGCTATGGGTGGTGCCGCTGCGGCTATCGCTGCACGCAACTAATACCCTAAAAAGTCTGCTGGCCATTTGTCGGCAGATTTATTAAATCTGAGCGTCTGTTTCTGGCTCTGACCGGCCCTTGAGGCTGGCATTATCCGTAAAAAACCTTGTACCATTTTTAATGAAGGAGTTCGCATGCTAAAAGTCATCGCCGAAGATTTTATCAAACCTGAATGCGTCGACAACGTTCTCCCTTTATACCGCGAACTCATCGCGGCAACGAAGAAAGAGCCCCTGTGTATTGCTTATGATTTGTACCGGGATGAAAAGGATCTGGGGCATTTTATTTTCATTGAAGAGTGGCCTGACCGGGCAGCACTCGATACACACTGTGCCAGCGAGCATTTTACTCGGCTTGTTCCTTTGATTGATCAATACGCACGTAAAGCGGCGCAGTATATCCTGATGGATGGTCGGGTGGAGCCGGAGAGATAAAGTCCGCTTCCGGCTAGAAGCCGACCGGCGTTGTTCCATAAGATTAATGAATCCATCTAATAAAGCTTAGTGAATTACTCCATCTAATCAAATAAATCAGTTTGCGTTATGCTGTTACGGGACAACAGTTGAAGGATAACGTCATGCAAACAGTCACACTGAACAACGGTATTAACATGCCCCTGTTGGGCTTTGGTGTATTCCAGATGACGGATGCCGCCGAGTGCGAGCGGGCGGTGATTGACGCCATCGAAACGGGTTATCGCCTGATTGATACCGCAGCCTCTTACCTGAATGAAACTCAGGTCGGCAACGCGCTAAAACAAAGCGGCGTCGCCCGCGATGAGCTTTTTGTGACCACCAAATTGTGGTTACACGATACAAACTACGAAGGTGCGAAGGCCCAGTTCGAGCGGTCACTGAACCGACTACAGCTCGACTATGTTGACCTGTATTTGATTCACCAGCCTTACGGCGATGTCCACGGCGCATGGCGAGCCATGGAAGAGCTGCAACAGGCAGGTAAAATTCGCGCTATTGGCGTGAGCAACTTCCATCCCGACAGACTGGCCGATCTTATTGCCTTTAATAAGGTCACCCCGGCGGTGAATCAGATTGAAGTGAACCCTTTCAATCAGCAGTTGCATGCCGTGCCGTGGATGCAAAGTCGTGGCATTCAACCTGAAGCGTGGGCCCCGTTTGCCGAAGGGAAAAACGGTCTGTTCCAGCATCCTGAGTTAACAGCGATAGGTCAGAAATACGGCAAAAGCGTCGGTCAGGTTGTCCTGCGGTGGATCTTCCAGCGTGGCATCGTATCACTGGCAAAATCGGTGCGTAAAGAACGTATGGAAGAGAATATCAACATCCTCGATTTTGAACTGAGCGCGGAAGATATGCTGCACATCACCGCGATCGACACCGCAACCAGCGCATTCTTTTCCCATCGCGACCCGGCCAGAGTGGAATGGTTGGCTGGCCGTAAGCTCGACGTCTAATCCGCGACACAAACAGAGGTTTACTGTCGCAAACACGTTATCTCGGTCAATCCTGGCTCGACGTGTTGGCGACAGGACTCGGTTTCATGGGGTTAAGCTACGGCTTACATGACTAACACGCTGAATCTGTTTGCCTGACACGTTAAATGCCGCAACCAGAACCGAATAAAACGAAAAAACCCAAGTCGCATAACGACTTGGGTTTCGTATTTGGCGGAAGCGTAGTCCGCCAAATTAATGTCCGAGAATGCCAGAAATAGTCCATTTTTACCATTAATAAACAATATGTTGTCAAAATTGATTGTTCGAGGACGTCTTGCTACATCCGAAAAAATCTGACATTTTATGCAGTACCTTATGCATGGCGGTTTGTATGACAGGATTTACTATGCCGAAAAAAGCAAAAGAACTCACCGGACTGGCTGTTGCCAAGCTAAAAACTGAAGGCTCTTATGCTGTTGGTGGCGTTGACGGTTTATATCTCCGGGTCCGGGGTCAGTCCCGTTCATGGGTGCTTTGCGTTGCTATGGGGGTAAGAGTAAATGCTCTAGGAAGAACCGTTCCGAGACGTTTAAACATGGGTCTTGGCCCCTACCCTGAAGTTTCATTAGCGGAAGCGCGTGACAAAGCTCGTGAGCTGCGTAAACAAATCCGTAATGGTATTGACCCTCTTGCAGAAAAGCACGCCCATAAAGCGCATCAGGAACGTCTGGCCCACAAGAACAAATCCTTTGCTAGCTGTGCTGAAGACGTTATCGCAATTAAGACCAAAGAGCTAAAGAACCAGAAACACATTGCCCAATGGCGGTCCACGCTGGAAACGTATGCTTATCCTGTTATTGGTCAAAAACCCATCGCTGAGATTACAAAGACTGACCTATTAGCGATACTTGAACCAATCTGGTTAACAAAAAACGAAACTGCCAGCCGTCTGCGTGGTCGCATTGAAGCGATCATTGATTACGCAAAAGCGAAAGAATACTTTGAGGGCGATAACCCTGCTTCATGGAAAGGTATGCTTAAGCCCCTCCTGCCAATGCCAAGCAAAGTTCAGACCCAAAAACATCATGCTGCATTACCCTACAGCGAGATCGGCTCGTTCATGACCGAATTACGTAAACGAGTAGGCATTTCAGCGCGAGCACTTGAGTTTTCAATACTTACAGTTTCGCGCTCTGGTGAAGTCCGTGGCGCTGAATGGTCAGAAATAGATCTGAAGAACAAAACGTGGACCATCCCTGCCAGCAGAATGAAAGCCAGCAAAGAACATAGGGTTCCGCTGCCTGATGCTGCCATTGCCCTGTTAAAGGACTTACCCCGCTTCAAAGACAATAATCTTGTATTCCCAGCCCCAAGAGGTGGAATGCTTTCTGATATGTCATTGCTGGCAGTCTTGAAACGAATGGGACATAGTGGTTTAACACAACATGGCTTCCGTTCAACATTTCGTGATTGGGCTGGTGAAACCACAGACCATCAACGTGAGGTAATTGAACATGCGCTGGCTCACCAGTTAGCTGATAAGGCTGAGGCAGCGTATCAACGTGGGACGTTATGGCCTAAGCGTGTGGCGTTGATGGATGAGTGGTCAGGCTATTGTCTTACCCATGTTTAGCTGTTCTGTCTGAATATACCATCAACAAAGCCCTTCGCAATATGGGCTATGACACGAAGCAGGACATCTGTGGACACGGTTTTCGCACGCTGGCCTGTAATGCCTTAATTGAGTCAGGTTTGTGGTCAGAAGACGCTGTAGCGCTTCAAATGAGCCATAAGGAAAGCAATAGCGTCCGTGCTGCTTATACCCACAAGGCCAAGCACCTTGACCAGCACCGCCTGTTGCTCCAGTGGTGGGCTGATTATCTGGATGCGAACAGCAACGGTATGGTTAGGCCGTTTGAATTTGCTCAAAGAAGATAACAATAGAGGCCAAGGATGGCCTTTCACCATACTTTACCCCTATCTTTTATTATCTAAAATGAAGATTAAGTGGCTAACCTTATTTATTCCTTCTCACTTTGACCTGTAATCATTGACTGAAGATATTTATATTCAGACCTCAAAGAATTATATTGCGAAGCAGTTAGAAGTCTATTTGAATTTAACTCAATAACATTAGCATCATGTTTAAATTCATTTAAAGCATCATTTTCCATTGCGCATAGTATTATTTGATAATCCTGAGGAACACTACGCATTAATTCTTTAATAACAGTTTCATAACGGTATCCCGCCTGTTCCTGCTGGTTGGGTGTATCGATAACGAAAGGAGGCACTACGCAAGATTTAGCACCATGAATTTGTTGTAGTATAGAGAGTTGATAAGCAAGTAGTCCCCTAGCAGCCTCAGCAGCACCACCACCAAGCAACTGTTTATAATCAGTGGGTGATTTAACTTTGCTAAGATTTATCCCTGTCGAACCTAGTGCTTCAATATTTGCCAACAGTTTGGACATAAAGGACGAATTCAGTTCTTCCCTTTCTTTGGTAGAAAGAAGTTTTTTCTGGTCTTTTTTTAAATCCTTGATAGAACTGTTGGCTTTGTTGATGTTAAGGTCTTCATTATCGATTTTAATTTGAATATTTTTTGAAACATTTTCAGTAGATATGGTATCAATTACTTGAGCAATGAGATCTTTTTCAACTGCATCGTCGTCTGTAATGTATTTCTTATTTATCCTATCGATTTCGTTAGTAATAAACTGAGCGTCATCATTTAATGAGTTCAATGAAGAATTGAGCTCCGCTATTTTAGATGCTATTGAATTTGCCTCATTAAGCAATGAATCCTTTTCTGAAAGAAGCAACGCTCTGTTAGGTAGTGAGTTATCATGAAGAGTGCCACACAATGGACACTCTAAATTGTCAGTAGGTATGGATTCTACCGCAAACTTATAATCTTCCTCGAGTTCATTTGCAGAAGTAATGGCTAACGAATACTGACTTTCGAGATCGTAAATATTTGAAGTGATAGTAGTCTGAGCATCATAAAGTCTTGTTTGGTAATCGATCAAGTCGTAAAGTTCATTTTTTATTTCATTCTGAATCTTAATGAAATCATCATTATCTAAAGCTATAGGCGAATCAACCGAGTTATCAACTATAACTTCAACCGCGCTTTGAAATTTTTCTATTTTATGTGCTGATTCTTTCTTGATTTCACTATATTCATAAATATTTTCCTCAATATCAAAATGCTCAGGCTTAAGATAACCAGTAAAATATTTGATTAATGGAACTTTCCAGTTAGAATATTGCCCTAAGTTCTCGAATGAATTCCAAGGTGAACTCCAGCTTTTTATCTGGTCAATATAAAATGGTAAAAAATAATATGCTGGAGGAGGCGTCTCTAAGTTTCCATCACCACGATTAGGAAGCTTCATTTTGAAATTGACGAGATCCGAGAAATCTTTCGAAAAATCACCAGTTATATTTATATATCTTTGAGCTTCATCGCCGATAGCTCCCAAAATTATTGAGTGGGTTCCACGACATGAAAAATATTCTTTGTTATTTATAGTAAAGTATAAAATGGATTTGATGTCATTTGATTTCCACTCTTCATCGAAAACAGGATCGCATCCTAAAGACCACATTAAACTTTTTGCTAGAGTGGACTTGCCAATACTATTATCTTTTCCGGTAATTAAATTCAATCTTTTCTGGAACGAGAACTGATTCGCAAGTCTTTTCGAATCTGATATCAGAACTAATCGTTGAAATGTCAAGTTTCTCATTTTTCTTGTTCCTTAAATTCCGAATTAATAATTTATAGTTATCTTTATTGCTTACAATATTATTCATGCATCACCTTTAAAAAGCTATAAATTACCTCGCATAATATATCGTCATATTCTGGCACTTTATCTTCAATATTAAGCTCTTGAGTTTTTAAAATAACTGACTCAATGTAATCACGGGTTTCTGTAAAGTCTTCTTCAGAGACACTACTTAGCGCCTGCTGGACTGTTCTCATTATATTCATATCAAAAGCCGACGAATGTCCGGTTCGGCGCAAGAAAAGTTGTTTTATTTTTTTATTAATCTTCCGATAGGTTAAGGTGTTCCATTTCATGTCATTTTTAGCTAAGTACTCAAAGTCTTTCTCAAAGTCTTCAAATTTTGGGCATGTTGTATTAACAGCTATAACATGCTTTACCTTATGAGATGTTAGAGATTTATCCTCAACCATTTTCTCCCAAAAAGTAAAATCGTAACTATTCTGTCCTTTGCGATGAATTTCATCGATTATCGCTCTATAAATATTAACGGCATTGCAATGACTATTTGGAAATATTTCATTTACTAATTCAGCAAATCTACCAATGACAAATTCTTCTTGGTTCTCTAATTTTATTTTTGGAACAATAAACTTTAGATTTTCTGGCAAGAGAGATATTCCAAGCTCATCCTTTAATTTTCCAGTTAACCCCGACAAGCAATCTACACTAAGATCACCTGAAGTTATAACGTCTAATTTTAACTTCTTATCTCTTTGTTCAAATGAGAAACCACTGGAGGACACAAGACCTATTTCCGTAATTCGTGCTTCATAGTCTGTACCAATACATGAGCTTAAGAGCTTACCGAGAATGGAACTCTTAGCTCCCTCAGCACCTTGCTCTCGTTTGGTTAAGGCGTCAGAAGTGAAGGGTTTTCCAGTGTTCTTTACTTGAAAAAATTCAAATTTTGCCGAACTTCCATACAATGAGTCTGCGATAACGACATCCTCATGATATTCGATCAATAAGGCATAGTCAGAATTTGATTTATGCTTTTCAATTATTCTGCATAGAGCCCAATGATATTGAAAATCATATTTTCCAAATGTGGTTGCTCCTGAAATTTCTCTTTGAGCATGACCCAAAACATTACGTTCCATTGAAAACCCCACCTTTACTTAAGGAATCGCTACTGACTTTTCTAACCAATCTAATTTAGGAAGGGCAAAAAGTCTATAAAATCGTGGTCTTAGCCCGTTCTGAAGTAGAACTATCACAACACAGAACATTGCAGATAAACAGAACCAGTATTTTTTTAACATATGCTACCAGCATCTCATACTCATGTCGGTAATCGAGTGATAAAGACAATGATAATGACTATCAGGAATCAATATTGATGGTTATATGGTGGCATTGACAGGTCAACAGGCAATTCATTATGCAATATGGTTATATGAAAAGCAAAAGTCATTCAGATATGCCATAAATAAGACGACAGCGTCCACATTATTTACACTCTTAGGCAAACATCTTGATCAGCTCCTTTTGATGTTGCAGTGGTGGATTTGTTATCTAAATAGCAATGTCTAATACCACTACACTTACGCTGACTGGCATGTAACATGTTGCGTAAAGGCATACATCGTAGACCTGATACAGCGTGGCAGACAGAGAAAACAGCACCAAAGTCTTACGCTATGAATGGATTACAATCCCACACAGCTATTTAGGTGCCAATATTAATGACATGGTCATGCTATCTCAATTTGCTCGCAGCAAATAAAGACCTGAAAGCTAAGGATTACGTTGCCTTATACAGTAGACATATTCAATATAAGGATTTAATCTAGACAAGTCAGTCATAGTAAAGAAATGGAGTTTGTAGTGATCATTGAATATGCTGTGGAAAAAGAAACAAAACAGATCATGCATATTGATGATGTTCCTAATGGAGCTAAGTGTAATTGCATATGTAAGTCATGTAATGATGAATTAATTGCTCGCAATGGTGGAAAATTAAAAAAACATCATTTCGCCCATAGAAATCTGATTGAAAATCGTGCTTGCCGAATGACACAGTTGCATTTAGCAATGCAACATTATTTTCTTAGCTTAGATGTATTAACAATACCTCAAATGACTTTTGCGTATAAGAATCACACGCTAAAAACACCACTAGTAAAAACCAAAATACTATCCGCAACCTTAGAACATAGAATTGGAACCTATGTGTCAGATGTCTGTCTTAACACAGATACTGGATTATACATCGTCGAAATCTGCGTAACACACAAATGCGAGCCTGAAAAAGTACGTTACTTTAAAAATAACAAAATAAATGCAGTAGAGTTAGTGTTTAAATACTCTGAAGATATCGAGATAGAAGAATGGTATCAACGTGTTAAAAACAATCAAGTTCCCAATGAATGGTTTTATTACTCTGAGTGTATTAAAGCGATTGAATGTCATGAGTTAGCTGTTGAAAAAGAAATAAATGAAAGACGTTCAAGAAGATTAAAAAACACACTAAATTCAATCAACAAAACACTGAAAAATAAAACTATATTCCTGCCAAGTATTCATGAGAGTATAACTTATGAAGAATCTAATGAGATTTTTACTGAAAGCTTCTGCCTTTACAAAAAGAAGAATCGTGCCGTTGATAAAATATCGGTTATACAAAAAAACGATGATTGTTTTATCCTACGTGGAGACACTTTGCATAAAGGGAAAGAATTTCATATATGGATAATATATTTACTAAATGAATTTGATTTTAATCGAATGGATGATTTTGAAGGAAGTGTAATTATAAGATTCTATCCTATAGATAGTAACAAACCTCAATGGCGCTGGTTGAAATATCCATCACTTGAAAAAGAAAAATCACGACTACGATCTCATTTCATTAAAGATTGTAAAGAAAGAATACACATAAAATCCCTAACAATTCATATGAGCAATAGATTGAAAAATCGCTCATATGAGTATTTAGACATGACTGATGAACTATTCAATAGAGACTACAGCACATGGAATAAATGGCTTATAAACAATAAGCTATTTACTCCGAGCATGCAGAGGAAGTGGCCAAAATTACCTATAACGCTTAAAGAAATGAAAGAATCACCAAGCCTGTGGATGTTCCAGAGATGGTCAATTTTAATAATTAGCATTATGCTTAATATAATAGATAACATACCAAATGGAAGCAGCATTACTGTTTATAACATATTTGATGAAATGAGTGACATCCTACCTCTCGATCCTGAATTTATATCATTAGAAGCAGAGGCAATCGCCAATAAGAAAACCATTCAATTACCTCATCGCCCTCTTATTTTTAGAAGACATATAATCCATGAGACCCTGAAACCTTTGATTGATAGAGGTATATTAATAACTACTGGAGATATTATCATTAAGAAAACCCCACTACGGCAATTATTTTCGCAGCCCGTGGAGTAATATAAAACATCGAGAGAAAGCTTTAAAATTCATTAGCGACGTAGTATATTGCACACAATATCGTCTGGGAGAACATCTAATGTCAATAAGTAATACCATGTCAAATATCAACAGACTACAAAAAGACATTGCTAATTTACAAAAACAACTTTCCGACGAGCAACGTAAAGAAGCTCAACTTTCAGGAAAAATAAATCAAATAGAACGTAGTATCACTAAATCGACATCATTAAATACCTTGAACTCAAAAATGTCAGAAATCAATCGTTATAATAACGATGTTACAAAATGTAGTTCTAAAAAAGCAGATATCAATAAAAAAATAGCAACTAAAACTGGAGACTTACATCGTTATCAAGTCCAACTCCTTAAAGAGCAAGATAATGAGCAGAAAAAAAGGATTGCAGCTCAAAAGAAAATTGAAAAAGAACAGTTAGATCATCAGAAAAAAATCACAAGGGAGTTGGAATCACAAAAAAGAGTAATATCTTCAAACCATAATTTCAATCGTCAAATTATCAACAAACATGATGAGACAGAAGATATTCTAGAGAGTTATGATGTTTTTATCTCTCATGCAACAGAAGATAAAGATAGTTTTGTCCGTCCACTTGCTGAGTTGTTAAAAGCAAAAGGGATAAATGTATGGTATGACGAATTCTCTTTAGGTTGGGGTAAAAGTCTACGTAAGACAATCGATTATGGATTAGCAAACTCTCGTTTTGGAGTTGTTGTTTTATCTAAATCCTTTATCAAAAAGGACTGGACAGAGTATGAATTAAATGGTTTGACTGCCAGAGAGATGAACGGTGAAGACCGAGTAATACTACCTATCTGGCATGAAGTATCTAAATCTGATATCTTAAAATTCAGCCCTACACTAGTAGATAAAATGGCATTAAATACATCGATAAATACCATTGATGAAATTGCTGAACAACTTGAGTCATTACTTAAATGAAATAAATATTTAAACAAGAGGGCCTAACGGCCCTTTCGTTTTCCCTTAAAGGAAACTCACCATTGGAAAGAATGTATATTCCCACACATGGGGCAACTAAATCAGCCTCAGCGGAAATAAACTGTTCGTAATGCCGCCAGTCACCTAATTACATGTATATAATCTTCTGTCTGGCTCTCTACAGTTACTTCCACCATTATTACATTCATTTCCTTTATATCTTGACACTTCTATTTGTTTTAGACGATTAGGATCGTTTGGACAAGTACAACCTCCTGTATCTTTATTTGGAACATAACACTTCCCTTCAACAATAATAAACATCCTATTTACACTTCCGCCTCCTTCTTTCCATACACCATTAGTACAAGATAATATAGAACCATCAACTGCTCGCCCTTGCAAACCATTAGGAGAACATCCATTTCCAGCATAGGCCACTCCATTTAGATGAAGATACTCTCCAACTGTTGTTCTACCACCTGACACAACTCCACCAGCACCATAAACTTTTCCAGCTGCATCAATATTGCCGTTAGAGTGTACGTAGTTAGAATTAAGGTTTCCTGATGCCCATACATATCCAGCGTTAACTGTTCCATTAGCATCTATATTCCCGGTTGATTTAACGTATCCGCCATATAATCCTGCTGAAGTCTGAATGTTTTTACCATTATATGCTGTTATAGTATTGGAATCTGTCATATTCCATCCACCACCATATTTTTGGAAATAAATCCCCCCATCTCCCATAGTTCTGAACCAGTTATTAGTATAGGTCTCACCTCTGGACGTTATGGTTGTTCCTGATACGCTATTATTAGAATTTAAATTTCCATTGACTTGGCCATTACCCGCTACAACCAAATCAGAGTTTAATGTTGCCACACCGCCAACGTCTAATGTTGTGCCTATCACCGCTACCCCGCTAGTTCGTAATGCCTCCGTAGTTGTGATTCCCACTGCCGTTATGTTTCTGGCATTATTTATGTCCTGATTACCCATGTTTAAATTACCTGTCATAGGTAATGTGCCATCACGACGCAAATACACTGAATACATAGAAGAATCGTATCCAACACGATACGCCAGTAGACCCGCTGCAGTAATATTATTAAAAGCTGATGATGTCTCGGTCCATGCGCCCTGTAGACCTGATACTAAAGCTGCTGATTGCGTCATTCCGCTATCAATACCCGCTTCCTGCATAGCTTTACCTAATAAATCGTAGCGAAGTTTTCCGCTTTCACTCCAAGGTAAAGTTGTTGTGATTAAGCCATTAACCACATAGTTAGGAGTAGCTCCTGAACGTTTTAACATTATCTTATAAGAAGATTTCTGGGCATTTACCCCGGTATATGATACTGGCAATAACCCTTCATTAATGAGTGTCTGATAAGTGATTTCACAACCTGAACCATTACAGGTACGGGGACCCGGATCGCTTGACTGACTACTGCTTGACGTCAGCGTAGAAAGCTTGTCATATCTGATATTGATATAGCCATTTACCGCCTCACCTATCTGCTTCATCTGTTGACCAACAGCCTTAGCCATAACATTTTCTTGTTCAGTTTTCATATCCTGAAAACGCATAAAAGCCATCATACTACCAACACCCAGCACCAAAATGAGTTCAAGTAATGAGAACCCTTTTTTATTTTGTTTTTTCATTTTCATCGTCCTTTTTGTTTCACGTACATATCAATTAACAAAAATAAAAAAGAGGTCAAGGTTGGTTAAGATATAATCCATAAAAAAGACTTAACAATAAATTTTAGGCGGGGTAATTTTATCCATTATCGTCTTTTGTATGTTATCCTGCTTATGATTTTAAACACTCAGGATAAAAGATAATGACTTACGCTATTAAAACACTTAATAACATCCGTACCCTTCGCGCTCAGGCACGAGAAACAGATCTGGCTACACTGGAAGAGATGCTGGAAAAATTAACTGCTATTGTTGAAGACAGACGCCAAGAAGAATCACTTGCACTGCAACAAAATGCTGAACGTCAGGCCAAAATTGAAGCGCTTCGTGCGCAACTGCTTGAAGATGGTATTGATCCATCTGAACTGCTGGGCAATCCTAAATCTTCCCGTCCGGCTGCTGTTCGTGCTCCTCGTCCTGCTAAATACAAGTACATTGACGAAAATGGTGATGAAAAGACGTGGACGGGTCAAGGTCGTACACCAAAAGCGATTGCTGCTGCACTCGAAGGTGGTAAAGTTCTTGAAGACTTTGCCATCTGAGTTTGGTTGTGATTTATTGCCACGGATGGCAGTAAAAATTGACTACCGCGCCCTCTGGGACTTGGTCAACAGCTCCCCAGCCTAAAACAAGTTTTAAGCCGGAGAGCTGTTCGGACGTGAAATGGTTTTATGGTCTGAATTTCTTGAGAACTCTTTCAATGTAGATTTGTCCATTTACTTTATACCGTTCGATATCATGTGTATGTAAGGATGGAACCTCCAACAACAAACCAAATAGTAATTGTTTATCTACCTCACTAATATCACAGTTTAAAACCTTGGCAACCTCTGCACCAAGAATTATTTTTTGTCGTGTGTTTTCTTTTTTGCTATCTCTTTTTTCTTTTGCTTTAAGGTAATTTAACTTATTTTGTGCTCCAGCAATTTTCTGCTCAAGAGTTTTCTTAATTTCCGTTCTGCTTCTATCACTCTGAAAAACATTGCCAGTCAGATAGGTGTTTTTTATTTCATCATCACTCATTCTTTTCTCCACTGATTTCTATGATTATAAGGGACATTACTTCTGAACTCATCATCTGAAAGTGCACGCTTAATTGATTTAATCCGAGATCGGAACTGTTGTTTTTCCTGTTTCTTTTTAAACTCAACTCTCACTTTTGTGATTATCTTTTCTGCTTCACTATACGCTTTTTCCAGATCCGTATAGATTCCATTATCAAGTAATCGCTTTGCCTCAAGATCGATAGCTTCATCGTTATTTTTATACATAAAACCTCCTTGTCTTTATTTCCTTAACACCAATTAGCATAATTAACGAATTAATCAATAGTATAGGAAGAATATTTTAATTATATATCTCCAAGTCTTTTAATTAACTTTCAAATTATCTCTATAGCTAACTATATTTAGAAGTGACAATGGTAAGCGTGGTAAATAGTAATAAAGGGCCAATAGGCCCTTTATTTAACACTCATGCGCACTCAGGAAGACTCAAAAGGTTATTAGGTTGTTCGCCATCATTTTGTGTTTTCAAGTATTTGTTACCAGAAGCGCTAACAGCAACAATCACCCACACTGAGTGTCCTCCTGCATTAACATAAAATCTCCATTTCCCAGATTCTATTCCGCTTATAGCCTCTTGCTGTGTGAGCTTCCATCTGGTGCCATCAGCATTCTTACCGCCAATATGAGTTATCCTTTCATGAGCACTCTGGCGATTGCTTTTATTGATACATAACACTTGATGTTCGGACATTTTATCCTCGTTATAATTGCTGTATGTAATTAATAAACTGATCATCATTCCCAATGCATCAAACTGCTTTAAGAAATGATGCAGACTGAGTTTAGGCCATATCCTCACGATTTCCAGTCAACAAGAACCTGAATCGCGCACTTTGTAATTTATGCAACACAAGTGATAGCAACTACTAACTTAAAATATCTGATACTCTCCGCGTTACTTATTTTTGTTTATATATGATTTTCATTTCACCTTTCGGTTTTTCACCCTAGTTTTTAAACCTCACCTGTTAATTATATAACGGAGAAGTCATCTCTAAATTTAACTATTTTATTTATGTTTTAGTTTTTCCCGCCTTACGGCGGGATAAATTAACACTCTTTTTGTCCTTCGGACGCTATCAAAACCCCATTTATGTAATATCGTGGAACACTTCGCCCTTTCATCCAGATTGCGCCGCTTAATTCGGCGGTTTGTTTTACAGACATTCATATATTTAGTATTAATTAATAAAGGCAGGCCTTCTACATTGCCGTTATTTTTGAGCCATTTATGGCGATAAAAAATAAAGCAATGCCCACTTACGCATTATCGCTTCGCTCTAATGCCGTGGGGTCTACCGACGGTTGCCTGCCGCAGGCTAAAACCGTTTCCTTCGAAAACAAAATCAAGGTCAACGTCAACCCCAGCGTTTTCCTTACGTAAAACGAAAAGCAGCATTTGGCATTGAGGAATATTTGGATGGCGATATACAGTTTTAAAATGGAGAACATCAGCAGAGGCGAAGGTCAGTCTTCGGTTAACTCTGCTGCATATCGTCATCGTAAAGTTTTCTTCGATAACAGAACAGGTGAAGTGTGTGGGCGCAAAACAGCACATAAAAAGGACCTTGCCTTTGCGCAGATTTTTGCACCTGAACATACCCCTCCTGCCCTGATTGTTGACAGTGAAACACTCTGGAATGCTGTTGAAGCCTCAGAGAAGAGAAAAGATGCCCGTCTTGCCAAAGAGTTTAAAATTGCTCTCCCCGCAGAGCTAGCACCAGAACAGAACATTGAACTCACCGCAGCTTTTGTTCTTGAGCACTTTACCAAGCAAGGCATCATAGCCGATGTTGTTATCCACGATATTAATGGTCATAACCCGCATATCCATATCATGGGAACAACCCGTGAGGTTCTCTCTACCGGCTTTGGTAAAAAGATCCGTGAGTGGGATAAGCCTGAAACCCTTGATATCTGGCGTAAAGGCTGGCAGAACATCTGTAATGGGTTCCTTGAGCTGTATGGTCATGATGAACGCGTTGATCACCGTTCTATCAGAGTTCAGTATGAAGAAGCCCTTGAACAGGCTACTGTTGCCGCTACCAATGAAGAGAAAGCGATCTGGCTGGCTAAAGCTATTGAAACGAACCGCGATCAAATACTTCATATCCCTCGTGATCGCTGGGGCACTGTAGCCGCTCAGGAACAACGTGCTGCAGAGCAAGCCATACGTGATGAGCTGAAAAAAGAAGCTGTTGAAGCCTACTTTGCCTTTAAAGATCTACCATTAGACATCGTTGTTGATGTTGCCAGCTTTAGGGTTCATGCACTGGCTGAACCGGAAGAAATTGTTATCCCTGATAACACAGGTAGAGCTTCATCTACAGGCTCGCAGAAACCTATGCTGGTGGCTCCTGCACCTCATACACGCACTACGCTGAAAACCACATCCTCTTCAGCAGCCAGAGCACTTAAACGCGCTCCAGTCAAAGTTAAGAGGAAGAAAGTTGAACCTCGTCAGAGCGGTGTGTTCAAGCGCTTCACCTTACTGGTAGTAGATTTTATCAGAGAGAAATTCATCTGGGTCAAGAATAAGCCAGCTCCTGTTTCAGTAGATACTGAGCACGATAAGCGTATAGCTGAAAACTATGTGTTTGATGAGGTTCAGGGTATCTATGTGCCACGCGCTGAGCATGAAAGACGAGCAAGATTTAACAGTGACACTTATAGTCCAACCAAAGAGGAGATCAGACGTTTCCCAAGTCGACCGCTTAAGCCTGAACAAACAGATAACGATTTTGATTCCATACCAACACTGACGGCAGACAGAAAAAAGCCAGTACCTAAAATGAAGCCACCGGATTTTTATAATCATTGAATATAAACCATACCCAGTGGGAGGATAATAACTTGACTCGTAAAATCCCTATGAAATGTTTACCATGTTTAGATTTCATATAATTTGATGAGCACCATTAACAGGCCAAAATACTCGCAAAATTCAACAATGATGATTACAAGCCTTCCAAAGAAAGCTCATTCTCTTTCCAATTCATTCAAAGCAGATAATTTTTTATTTCGATAACAACACAAGTCTGACTCTATCGAGTTGAGCAACGTAAACTAAAGGATCACCATCTAAAATAAATCCATTCTAAAAATATTCAATTATAATTCATGCGTGCACTAGCTAAATCACAGAGATATTTATTTTTATATTCGCCATGCTCTAAAACCATATATGCAGGACAATTCCTACATGTAGCGTTTAAAACACACTGACCACACTTACTGCCATAATATATCTTATGTAATTGTTCACTGATAGAATTTAACTCTGCCCATACATCATTAATGTTTCCGTCTATAATATTACATTGTTTTTTTCTGTATATGGCACAAATAGATGCGCGACCGAACTGGTCAATAAACAGACTCGAATATCCTCCTGAACATTTCTTAAAATAGTCTAAATTATCCATTGCTAGATTATCACTTTTAATTATCCTTTTCATTGCAAGTTCATTTTCAATCCTAACAATTTCATTCGGTTCCAATCTCTCATTTAGATTATTTTGATAATTCAATGATGGAATAAGATATGTGTTTATCTCAATTTTGTTTTCCGAAAAGAAAGCTAGATCCGTCGAAGATACAGATATTGATTTACATAGGGTTAACCCTTTGTACATTGTAATACCTAATTGTTCTAACCTGACTATATTAGACATTATCCTATCAAGGTTAGCTCTTTTATTTTTAGCAAAGCCAATAAGCTCGCTATTATTTTTCCCGTATATAGATACAGAAACAGAACTTGGTGGATATTTACCGAACAGTTCAAAATGTTTTTCAGTCATTAAACTTGCATTAGTAAATAGTGAAATCTCAAGTCCCTGCTGGTGAATGAAGGTATATAATGAAATAAAGTCTTTATAAAGAAGAGGCTCACCTCCAGTAATAATTAATTTCCTGCATCCTTTTAACATTAATTTATTTATCACGATTTTCCATTCGTTCACACCTAGTCCAGCTGAGGTTTTATTATCAAGATAACAGTGCGGACATTTAAAATTACATGATGTTATAATTTCAATTGTAGCCGATGTTAAGTTTTTCATTGCTCCTCCGTAACCCCAGAAATTCTACGTTGTGCTAACTCACACATAAAATCTATTGGTTTAGATGAATTCCCATGCTCTAAATTGGCATATGCAGCACACCATCTACAAATGGTTTTTTTCTCGCATTTAGAGCATTTGCTATTGATATAATAACTTTGCATTTTATTATGTGAATCTCTCAGATATTTTGTTATAGTTTTCTCATCATTACTCAAAAAATTAATTTTATCTTCTACATATAAAGAACATATAGATGCATATCCTTCAGCATCTATTGAAAGGCTATTAATTCCACCACCACATTTAATACATGCTTGAGAAGTCATATTAGATATCGATTTCCTCCAAAAAGTTATAGTTTCTGGATCACTATGTTCGAAACTAATAATATCATCAATACTAGCTCTTTGAGATAGTTTGCCTCTCATTAAATCTTTTTGCGGGAAAATTATTGCATCATACATGATTTCTTTTTTATAAATTCTCGCAATATCATCAAATTTGCCTTTCAAAACTGCGGGTATGGTTTCTTTGCTAATAATTACTTTCAGCATGAAATCAATATTATTAGAATGTAAAAAACACAGATTATCAGTAACTTTTCTAAACGCGGTTTTATTTATTGTGAAATTTTCGTATTCGTAAGTACTAGTTCCATATAACGTAACCATAATAACTTTGGGTGGATATTTAATAAGAAGATTCTTAGTTACATCCGTTATGTATGATAAATTTGACATAACCGAGATGATAAATCCTTTATTTTTTGCATATAAATATACTTCATTAAATCTTTTATATAAAAAAGCCTCTCCACCTGTAAATGTTAGATACAAAACTCCCATATTGTATAATTTATCGACACATGCAATAACATCATTATAATCCATATGAACTTTATTCGATGGGCAATAACAATGTAGACATTTAAAATTACAATGCTGAGTTAACTCAATACTTGCGGTTATCAAACATTCTCTTTGTAATGCTTTTTCTTTCAAAAAATCATGATTCATTTAGCTTGCCATATATTTTATCTAATACTCTTTGAATTTGAATGTCATCAAATCCGTATTTCTTTTCCAACTTGTGGCTTTTTATTTCAGTTGAATACATTAAAACATCAAACACTAGCTCGTTAACATTATAGCACTTATTATTAGATTGATTGATGACAATATATTCATCCATTATCCTTCTAGGTACATATACGCTTTTCATCTTAATTCATAATCATCCAATATAAAATAAGAGCAACAGTCGCATTGCTCTTATTAGATTTATTTTATTTCAACATTGGTTATATCCATCATCTGGGCTAGGGCCCCAACATCCGAGAGTCTTTCTTTTGGATACTGGGTCAATATCCTTTACTTCCTCAAACTCACAGATCTCAATCTCGTAGATATCTATAGTTTGTTGCTCATTAATATCCATCTTGCTCCCTCTTCACATGATACATTGACTAAATGTATATCTCTTGCATAAGAACACATTGACATTAGTCAAAAAAAAATGATTCTGAAGGAAATAGAAAGATTTGTTGTAAAAATTTCATTTTATCCTATGAACAGAGAAATATAATTACGTGATCTACATCTCAAAAACACTATCGAAAAATGAAATGCTGAGAATATCGATCAACTTTGATGTAACCAGCAAATATCATTTACTATTACCTAAACAAATAGAGAATGTATAAAAAATGAACAATGATGATACGTATGAAAAAAAATATCGGATATTGCGCCAGCAAAATCTTGATGCTTGGACAGGTGAAGGATACGCAAGAGCGTGGGAGCAACTGAATCATATTTTTGATATGCTCAACAAAGAAAATCTTTTCCCGGCACCACCTGCAAAATTTCTTGAACTTGGTTGTGGCAATGCAGCGATGTCTTCGCAACTGATGGCGAAAAAAAGTTATGATGTTTACGGCATCGATATATCTCCAACAGCAATAACATGGGCTAATGAGCGATTTTCATCATTAAACCTGAAAGGTAGTTTTTATGTTGATAATGTTTGCAATATTTCTCATTTCCCCTCCGAAAGCTTTGATATTATTTATGATGGAAGTTGCTTGCATTGCATCATTGGCGAAGACAGATTAACTTGCTTCGCAGAAATGAAACGTCTGATTAAACCAGATGGTAGTTTAATAATTTCTACAATGTGTGGCCTACCTAAGCAGCAAGAAGATATCAATAACTATGACCTTGATAGCTATCAACTCAATCATGAAGGTCAACCATGGCGTACACTAAAACCTCTTGACTGTCTCAAGGAAGAAATAACTAAATCAGGATTTTCTATCAATTATATTCATGTTAATGAGAATCCTTGGTTGGATCATGCTACTATTGCCTGTAAAAAAAATAAATGATAATTTGTTTGACATCTGTATTATGTATATAGATCTCTAAAATGACATTAATATAATTTCTTTTTATATTTGTTAGCAGGATAGTACATATGAACAAACCATTAACCTTACTGGCTTTAGTCGTTTCTGTCACTGGCTGCGCCCCACTTCATCCAGCTGATTGCCATAAAACAACAGCTCTCGGCAGTTGTAGCTCCGGTCGTTTCACCGATAATAATGAATATGGAAAACAGGCCAGAGCGATTAAAGATGCTATCGAATCACAACTTGCTCAAAGGTATGCTTGGTCTGGTAAAAAGTGTATATTGCATTTGGATTTTGCTTATGATGGAAAACTTAAAAACATTGAAGTAAGGGATGGCAATAAGCATTATTGTGCTGCATTAAAAGTTGCGGCTGAGCAGGCAACATTTCCACTATTCCCGAACGAGAGCATATACAATGCTTTCGCGGAATCCCGATTCAATCTTCAAGGGGAATAACCAATTTAAACGTTAACCTCACAGCATCAACTGATTTTTACTTATATTATAAATCTGAGGATTTGTGAAAGTATTAGAAAACACATAACAACTGCGCCCCTTAATATGCCACCCGAAATCTTTTTCTCTACATCTCTCTCTGTTGGAACTTATTAACATACAAGCTGAAAAATCGTATGAGGTGATAAGCAAAACGATAACACGGTCTCTCCAACAATAATCTACAAATTTCATTTTACTGGAAGTTATGGAATTAATCTCTCTCTTTCTGAGTCGTCCTTAAATAATGGCCTAAGGGCGTTCATAGTTTGGAACTTACTCCACCAATGCCATCCTGAAAAAATACATTAAAGCTAATACCTTCCGGCTACAGAAAACAAGAATAAAATACTCTTTTTAATTCACCGTCAGTTATGTATATTATCTAGATTAATATACTCACTCTACCAAGGACACATGTTGTTAACGATTAACGAAATCAAAGATGAAGCTACAATGTTTCGAAAATTGATCGAGAACTGTGACAAAAAGAACACCAGCCTTGTTATAGACTGTTTTCCTGTTATGAGTTGTAAACTTTCTTCGATGCTTCTTTCTTATCACTTCCTGATGTTATGGCCTGACCTTGAAATTAAAGGAGTAAGTGCAGCCACAGGCAAAAATGATCGGATAACTCACTACTGGCTTGAAATCAATGATATTGTTGTTGATATAACAGGAGACCAATATAATCTCATCAATGATTACGAACTTACTAATAAAATTATAAAGGGCAGACCATTCCCCTCAATACATGTTTCGCATAATAATGAAAGCTATCTCTACAATATATTTAAAATCAAGGAAACACACTCATTTGTCTACGGCTTCCCTGAAATAGCTGATGATTTCATTGATGAAATGGCTCATGGGTATAATCAATTATTATATAAATGATAAACTATTATAGTGAAAAAAATTAATATTAATCTTTCATCCAACGGGAACCTAGAAGACAACACAATATTGGTCTTAAATTAAAAAAACCATAGAGTAAGTTGTTCTCTATGGTTTTTTACAATGCATTAGAATAACACATTAAATATCCAAACCACTATAGACGCTATCTGGATATTGATGAGGCCCTTTATTTGTGCTTGAAGAATAAGTCGCACAATAGTTATCTAAAGCATATTTGATAATTTTTGGCTGGAACGAAACAGAGACAGTATAGTGGTCTGCATCCAGTAATGGTTTAGGAATAAAATTCCGATCCACCTTCCTATCACCGTCCAGATTTGCGATGACCACAGGGAGATTAAACTCAATAATGAGATCTATTTCATGCGCAAGGAATGAGTCACCATCACCACCTTTTCTCTTCGCATCGCTGCTCCCAAGAAGTACAACCTGTTTAGCGTTTTTCATACGCTCACGGAGATTTTTCTTTATCGTTTCTGGTTTGCTCGTATCTCTTGAAATAAAAAGGTCGTGTGCATCAAAAAAGTTGAAGTCAATGTTCTCATTTGCTTTCCACGCCTCCATTAGACGATAAGAACTTATATTTTCACTCGCAAACGCTACATATGTTTTATTACGATAGCTCATACAATCTCCATATCACACTAAACAACAGATGCCAACTTGTTAAAAATACATTATACTTTATACTTGGTAAACATTTTTTATGAAAAATCATATCAAACACATTCAGGCAACATAAAATCAACCTAGCTGGCACAAAAAATGGCAAAAGTTAACTTTTTCGACACGCGTATAGTTAAAAAATTTTCAGACTACACATCAACAATAAGCACTATTTTTTCACTTTTATTGATTTTTGTTGACATTCCAACAGAAAATAAAATCACGCTTGGGATTATATTCTTATTCACTTTATCATTGTTGTATTTTGGAATTTGGTTGAAATCAAATAATCTTACGGAAGTTAATTTAGATGTAGAGGGAAGTATTGTTACTGTAAAAGCTGGGGATCTATTTCTACAAGACGGATTCAAGGTTATAGCTTTTAATGAATACTTTGACACTCAAGTTGATGATAATATTATCTCTCATAAATCCCTTAATGGGTTATACATTGACAACCATTTATCAGGTCCTATCTCTGATTTAGACCAGCGTGTTTCAAATTATAAATTTGATGAAGATGAAATCCTTGAAGTCAACCAAGAAAGAAAGGTAGGCAAGAAACAAAAGTATTCGTTAGGAACTATCTTCGTAAATGAAGATTATCTATTAACTGCTTTTTCAAAATTTGATGATAAAAATAGAGCGTTTCTTACCATGCCTGACTATTTAGGTTTTTTAATAAATTTCTGGGACAAGGTAAATCGTATATATGCTCAAAAAAGCGTTTCGGTTCCTATCTTTGGTTCTGGAATAACACGAATAAAAGAACATAAGAATATAAGCGATGAAGATTTGCTTAAAATAATGTTGTGGACATTTAGAATCAGTGAGATGCGATTTAAGTTTCCGGCAAAGCTTACTATTGTCATTCACAAAGATAAAATTGATAAAATAAATTTATTGGACATTAAATCAGCAAGAAATGGTCTTTAGTCAGACGTATTATGGGCGATAAATTGTTTTTCGCCCATAATATAATAATTTCCGTGCTACATTCTTCGTCTGAAAACAACATTATCAGAGAAAATTGCCTTACCTGCGACAAACCCAACAACCGCAATGATTGGCAGGCTGATAGTAGCTCCCGCCATGCCTGTAGACATTCCGATCAGTATAGACAGGCCGAAGGTCAATAATATAACTACGAAAGCATACCAGCCGGGGTAGGCTCCATATAAAACAGTCGCCATGCAGCCAGTGCAGACGTGAACTCCGCGTTGGCTTTCTTTCAGACAAAACGGACACTGAATAGTTTTGTTTTCCATGATAGCCCCTTAAATCGCTTTCCAGCCATTGCTGGTTTTAACAAGATTAATCATGCCTTCTTCAGGTTCATTCATACCCTTGACGCTGGAGAACGCTTTTTTGTCCACCCATGAAGGAACATCCGTTAGCTTCCATATATAAGACACGCGAACAACTTTCTGATTACTGTTTCCCGGTTCGGTCCATTCCTTTATCTCAGCAACTTCCCGATGACCGACACAGGCCCCTTTCTCACGGTCCCAAAACTCAACTTCTTGGCCTTTATCTGTTACTTCCAGAACATCAACACTGCTAAAGCCATTTGCCTGTTGCGAAACAGTGAGCAGCCCTTGTTCAGCAAGTCCTTTCAGGATTTCATCACTGGCACTGTATCCGGCAGAACGGTAGCCACGGTTAACCTTAATCGGAAAACCTTTGTTGAATACAATGTCGTTGTCCTGCAGGGAGTAGCACAGCTTTGACTGTGATATTTTCCCGTTGATCGCTTTCTCAAAGTCGCCTTTTTCACCGCATCCCGATACAAGAGCAGCAAGACCCGCCACGAGTAAAAATTTACGCATAGTGTTATCCCAGAATTAATGATTGATTGTGCCGTTTCTCAGAACAACCAGACGAACTGCCATATCGGCGTTGTTGACGGTAGCGAACCCACGGACTTCGAAATTATTTACAGTTCCGGTGACGCTGATTTTCTGGCCTTTCTTATAGGTAAGAACTGCATCATCAATACCAGAGTAGTAATCCAGCCAGACCATACCGCCGCAGTAACTCGTATCAGAGGTTTTAAATAAAAGGTAATAGTTAGGGGCTGTTTTGGGCATTCCCGTCATCATATCGCTGGCACTTCTGCCCTTCGTAACTTCAAGAACAGTGGCATTGATGATAGAGATCCTTTTGCCTGTCCATTTCTTTTCTGCTGCCATTGCATTTTCTTCATAGTCTTTGCAAACAGCACCAAGGCCAGATACAGATGATACCGGGCCAAGGCTTTGAGTGGTGGCTGTTCCCCCCAGCGCTTTACCTACTGAAGACAACGACGAGCTGATTGCTCCATTAATTGTATTCACGCCGTCGTTGAGCTGCTGGCATCCTGTTAGTGCGGCAGCAGATAGTACCAGTGGCATCACTATCCGTAATTTCATATCTATCCCCAATGTGTGGAAACTTTATGTCAAAGACAGCCCTACCCATAGGTTGGTCTCTCTGGGCTGAAAAAAAGCATTAATCAATTGATAGGATTCAATTTATTTTTCTGTTCGTCATATCGTTTGTATCGATCGAATTCAAATCATTCGATAGATTAAATCTATCATATATCTATAATCGATCGATATAAACAATTAAAACACCGATCAATTGACGCTAATTTGATAGTTATAATCTATCAAATTCAATTTATTGATCTTTTATATCGATCAATAAGAGGTGTAATGTGCACGAAGAGCCATGTCAGTAGCTGTTTGCACATGGATGGAGATAGAAAGGTATAGGTCGGAACAGATAATACCCTGTCGACCATTACGCAGACAGGGATTGTTAGATCTCAGGTAATGTAGCTATCTTCAGATATGGTGTTGTATAAACCTGTATGCATCGCATGTTTTAATATACTGTTTCATATGGAATGGTAGCTACCATTCAGATTTTTCAATCATCTTCCAAAGCACTCACACCGCTTGCCGGGAAATTGGTTTTCATATTATTCGATATCTTCGGAACTAAGGACTCTATTGTTTCTTCGCTAACTTGGCTGAGTTCAGAAATCAATCTTCTGTATGCATTAATCATTCGTTCCTGATCAAACTCATTTTCTGATTCTGATAAGAAGAAATAGCCATAATCTTTGACATGGATATTATCACCACTTTCCAAAGTGAGTTTTATTCCTTGTTCATTTTCTTCAACATCTTTAACAATACAAGTCATAAATGGTATTTTTTTATTTGTATGAAAGAGCGTAATAATCTTAATGTTGTTCATCCTTTATTTTCCTTCTTTTTTTATTATTTAATACCATATCGAATCGGTAAAAATCAAATTTACCTCATTTAATAAACGTTCTACCTGTTTTTATTATTCTTTTGAAAAGATATTTATCTTATGAGCTAACGCTCATGTGCTGACGCACGGCTACGCCCTAACGCTGTAAAATATATTTAACGATTTGACAATGGTATTTGCTATGTTTGAGGGAAAAGCCAAAAGGATCAATTTTTGTTCTTTTAATCATAATAAGATATATATGATCTTATATACCATAATAGTATTAGCACTAAAACATATAGCATTTGCTCTTAAACGCATAGGAAAACTATATTCATAGAAGCAGCACTTAGTGATTGTTCAAGACAATCACATTGCTGAAACAGGGTTCATCCCTGTTAATGATGGATTTATCCATAAAGAATTGCGGCGTAGCCGCCATTAAATTAAAAGTAAAACAATTATAGTATTCATAAAACATCAGCAGCGCTGCGTGATTGCACGAAACAATCACTTCGCTGAAAAAACACCCCAAGAAAACCACATTTTTTCACGTAAAACGCTCTGCACATAAGATAAAAGGAAAACTGGACTCTCTTAACTTCTTACTAATTATTTAATTATAAGCACTATCCCAGCCCAATAAAATCAAGGCTTCACACCTTTTTTTCCTATGTTTAAACATAGCAGATATCTATGTTTAAACATAGAACCGTCCTATGTTTAAACATAGCGGGATCTATGTTTAAACATAGTTTTTTTAACATATAGCAATATTATAATAATAAAAGCTCTATTTTATTTATAGTTTTACTATTGACTTTCATTTTTCTGCATAGTATTAAAATATGCATAATAAAAACTATAAGAGAGAATAATATGAATACTAATGACACTGAACTACTCCGCTTATTCGAAACACTAACCACTGAGCAAAAGATTGATATCGCAAAACACTTGCTGCAGAACAAAGATATAAAATCAACGACAGTCATCGCAACGGAAGAAGATAAAGCGATTTCATTTGCACAGCCTTATGTTTTTGCTTTTACTTCCAACTTTCGTGTTTTTTCTGATCTGGATATATCTAAGAATGAATTCCGCGTGTTGACTTATATCTTAGAATATATGGAGTTTGGAAACCTAATCAACCTTTCACAATCATCACTCTGTAAAGCGTTGAATATCGCATCCGGTAATATGTCAAACATATTCAAAAAGCTAAAACAAAAAGGTATTCTGGTTGAACATCATGGACACTTGTATATCAACTCAAATATCTTCGCTAAGGGAATGAGTCATCAACTTGATGAGAAACGCAGAGAGCATTTGAGTAATGCTAAAAGCCTCAATGCTGATATTGAAAAATATCCAGAGTTTTATACAGACCTTTCACAGAAGGAAAGACGAAACTTAGCTTTGGAAACTGAAAATAAAGAGATATACACAGATGCTTTTGTTTTTAGCAAGAAGAAGAAAAATAATGCTGTTCCTAATGCTAAAAACAGTGTCCAGATCGATAAGCCACGAAAGGTATATAAAAGAACAAAAGAAAATGAAGCGGCAAGAGTAGCTTTAGCTAACGTTGATATGTGCTTATACCGTGCTGAAAAACTATCCGTTGATTAACAGAATGTTAAATGTGTGATGCCTGTTCTAAGACTGACTAGTACATAGGACAGCTCACTTACTAATTTGAGTTAAGTAAACACAATGTTTTTAGTACAACTAAATTAACAACATACAAGTTGTAAAAAAATCGAGACGAACAAGTTGTGTCAAGGTAACAATACCCCCCTATCGAACGTATAATCCAACCAAATCCTGATAACCTAACATCCGAGAAGAGAGAAAGCCAATATTTTCTTTGATTTTTTTTCACATATGCCTGTATAAATAGTACAACACTTCTATAATATGATAATATGAGAAATCATGATAGTAATACAAACAGGAACAACTATGAGAGAAATGAACGGCGTTGCTCAGTTGATATCATCTGCTGTACAAGCATCAGGTGTGGATGACACCATTTCCAAACAACTGACAGAAACATTACAAAAAGAGCTTAATGACTACATTAATCTCGAGAGTCTTAAAAATAAGCTCGAAGTATTATATAGCTTTGAGAAAAATTATCTTGAACTTATTAAGTCTTACAAAGAAGAAATAAAGTTTGCAAGCACGTTGCAAGAAGATTTGCGTAAAGAACGTTCAAAATTCTTTTCTGAGACTTTAAAAGAGGTTTCACAGACTCTCAGCGAGTCTCAAGTTGACGGTTCAGTTGCATCAAAATGGTTAAAAGAACTTGTCGAAAGCTACACTAAAAGTTTAGACCTTAGCAGTAGTTTAATTGAAGAAAACACCCTTGATACTATAGGGAAAATTCGTTCAGAAGCTAAACTACATAAACCAGCCTTATCTTCTGGAGATTAAAATGTCAAAAAGTGTTCAAATAAGGCTGTTAATTAATACCTTATGCTTAATTAAGCAGCATAAAATTTTAACAGATAAGTTATATGATAGCGCTTTTAAACCCTTATTGAGCACTTTTTATTTAGTTATGAATCAAAAATTGGCCGTAAGTACGATTAATCAACAATCAATGAAAAAACCGCTGACAGAGTTTTTAGTGGCCTTACGGGAAGCAAGGAAAGACCTTGTTTTGCGCAGTATCAACGAAAGCCCACAACTATATTCGTGTTTCTTCCAATATGAGCAAAATGAAAACCTATTAACTCTATCTTTTGAAAGAGAATATTCAATTTTCATAAATGATAACTTAGAAAAAATATCTAAATATGTTATTGATATTGACAATGCGAATATACAGAGAAAGTTGAAATATATAGTTGAAGAACTTGTAAGTTTTAGACAATCTAAAAAAACATCTAGTCTAGATGTTTTCTATCTTAATGATAAAATAGATCAAATTGAAAAATTATTTTCTGTCTTTGAGAAAGATAAAGATAGAGTTGAAGAAATAAATTACATACGAAGAAAAGAACAAGTTCTTTTTGAAAGAAAATTCAAAGAATTATCGGGAGAATAATAATGGGTTGGTTAGGTAATCTTGGCAATGCTCTGATTAGTTGTGTCAGTAAACCAATTGAAGTTTTGTGTGACTGGGCTTCTGAACCACTTAAAGAAAGAGCACATGAGAGACATGAATCGAGTCAAAACTCCGATCACCGACGCAATATGGATACATTAACAGCTCAATCTAGAGCTGAGCATGAATTCAAAACTCAAGAACTTGAGCTTGAACACAAACTCAGAACTGAAGAAAAGGTGCTTGAAGTTGATCTTGAAGTCCGCCGGGTTCGTGAAATTGAAATGGCTGTCGCAGAAATTCAAGAATGGAAAAAAGAGAAAGAATTTGAGCGTATGGAGCGTACCACTGCAGCCATCGCTCTTTATCTTGAACAACTCACTAAATTGAATGTCGAGACTATTAATGCTATCGGTCATATGCAACTCGAACTCAAAGAACGCGCTCAACGGCTAGTTTACGAAAAAACCATTCAGTATAAAGAGCTTCAGGATAAAGCAATCGAAGAAGCAATGAACGACTTACTTAGAATTGAAGATAAATTCGGTAATAATGAACGAGCTAAAGATATTCTTATTAAAGCAGTAGATACCAAGATGGGAAATATTATTACAACATCGACTCGTTTTTTAGAGGAACTGAACAGAGATATTGTTAATCTTAATGAAAGCATTGACAGACTTACAAATCAAGGTCAGAAATTTATCGAAAATCACTTAGAACGTTTTCATATTTCCGATGCAAGTTCACCATTGATACTCAAAGGTGAACACGAAGAAAAATTAGTATTACAACATAAAGACATTAATTAATAATTTCATAGCCTCTTTTATTTTGGGGCTATGAGCTTTAGCAATATCTTCTTAAACGTGTTATTTTGTCGTTAGAGTATATTTACATATCCTCATGTGATGTCGTTTTTTTTAAATTAAATAAAAAAATAAACATCACTTCCTGATAATTTGACACCTTCTCTATATATCTTAACATATAAATATATCCACTATTTATTAACGAGGTATATATGAGAAAAGTTCAATTAGACAACAGCGATTTATTAGCATATTTTAATACGATTGAAGAACTCAAAAATCATCCATCAATGGATGAATATAGAGCAGGATATAGTAAGCTACGTGATGATGATGATGCATTTGCATATGAAATAAAAAAATATAGGTCTGCACATACCACACTGCGCAGGCTTGATAAGAAAAGACAATCTCTTTTGGATAGCTTTATTAGTGAGCTTAATCCTATAAGTTACTCAGCAGCTAACACCGCTGCTAAATCATCAGGAAATTTTGATTTAATTAATGAACGAATACTTTACAGAAAAGCCCTTGAAGAAAAAAGTGATGCCGAAATCATTGCTCTGGTGATAAAACAACGTACAGAGGCCGCTCTTGAATTCCAGCGCTCTGTTGAGCAGAGTCTGGAACAGCTTTCTTCTATCTCATCAGATTTTGAGTCCTCAAATAAAAAAAGAAGAAAATTGTCTTTTTAAATGCATCAGTTCTGCATTAATCTGGCATTTACCAAGTATGAACTTAATATATGCCAGAGGAATAACAGTGTAATTTATCTATGCTTGCCTTTTGGATTTTATTTGAGAGAACGTTATCAACGTTTGGCAAAATGCAACTACATCACCCATTGTTCTCAGTGAATGTAATGCAGGTCCCCAATCCGCAGGCTCTCCCTCATAGTGGTGCACTTGTAGCCATCCGCCATCTTGTGCCGACGGATGTGTTGAATGTCTAATTTGAAATGCGATACCGTGCTTTTCTCTAGCAAAGTAAACATCAAAAACTGCATCTTGAGGATTACCAGATACCTGATACTCATATTCCGAACCTACAGCTCTTATTAATTTTTTTGCTAAATCTCGGTCTAAAGATTTCATTTCACGACCTATTTAGAATAGTTAAAAGCCAGAACTGAAAATTATCACCATACAAACATCATTCAGGTATTTTTTCTTCAATGAAAATATTACGGGATATATTCCCAATAGTATTGGTGGATACACTATCAAATGTAGCACCAACGACACCACCAACTAGTGGTATTGCTTTACCAAGATTAATAGCACCTTTTTGCCCAAACTTAGTTATAAGTCTAAATCCTACCGCTTTATTTATAGCTTTTATTGTTTCACCAGAAATATTTTTTATTAAGGTATTTGTCATTTTTGTACTAATTGTTATACCTATATTTTTCACTATATCCTTCGCAGCATTTCCGGTTAAACAGGTATATACAAGTGTCTTAACACGGTCATCTTTTAAATCATACCCGCCCATATGTGCAATTGCTGCGATCATACGAACTTGTATAAATATGACGCTTGAAATGTTAGCTGGAATGGCCACCGGGAGCGTTATTATTCCACCAAGGCCGGTGATAAAGCCTGATGTTCCCGCTTTTGTATTTTGCCATCGTATTAGCGCATTAACCTTATCAACAAGTTCTCCATCACCATTCAAATATGGTGCAGCAAGCTCTTGCGCCGAATCCAAACCTACAACACCATTACAGGCTTTATCATAGGCCCAGTCCAGTACCTGCATGACTTTTGATTCAGTGATTTCACCATCCTCACTTTGGGCGGTGTCTTTTTTTGCAAGAACTTTCTTACCGATGCTGCCTAATGCCCCAAAAGCTGCCGTTGCACCTGAAAATTTACCTGATTTTTTATCGTCAGAATCCATAATGACCTCAGAAAAGATAATATTCAGGATAAGTATCGGCAATCACAGATAAAACTTTAGTATTAAAAATCAAACACACACGATCTTGTTAATTGTCATTAACCTATAAGATCCTCCGGTGATACACGATCACGCCCCATTTTCTCAAGCAACTGTTGTAATCTCTTGGCTCTCAATTTCTGAGCCTTTTTCTCACCAATCTCCTGATAGTATTCTTCCCGGCGTTCCGCGACAACTTGGCGGAACTTCTTCAAAAGCTGTTCCAGTGTTTTCATATCTGTCGTCGCAGCTTCAGCTTGGATTTTTTTATACATATACATAACATGGAATTCATCAATCATATTGGTTATCTCCAGTTCATTACAGGATTATTTCCCTACACACGAGGGAATATTGCCATTTTTCAATACTGATTCACAGTCATTTTTAACTTCCAGTAAATACGCCCCTCAGCATCATCCGGTTTTATGTTTTTCAGTACAAGTTCAATAATATGCTCTTTATGCCAGTATAAAATCGTTTCCTTTAACTTATCCATGTTGATCTCAGATACATCTTTGCCTCTTCCACTTTTAACATAGTCTTCAACTTCACAGGTAATCAACACATCATAAAGTATCTCTGATAACATTTCCCCTGTTAAAATATTCATGGCTGTTTCAGGCTGTTTTTCAGAGATACTATAGATCGTTTCGCAATACCCCTGTAATACATTTGTGATAAAATCTACTACCATTTTATTACTTTCATTTAAAATAATCTCTTTCATACTGATTCCTTTTATTAAGTTAAACATTAGATACATATCGAGAAGGTATTAATACTATTTATTAGATACTATTTTGATGATTACAGAACCATATTCCACATCCATCTCATCATACAGTGTCTCATTTACATAACGATTTAAATCATCTAACAAGGTCTTATCATTCATGATTTCTTCGACAGAGCTACCTCTTAATGCGATAAATATATCCAAGCTCTCTTGGATAAGGTTCATCACTTTAGGTGTTTTTTCACATAACATACTTACGATTACTGTCATATCATTATTCATCTGTTTTTCCTTTTGTTTATAGTTAGCCCCTTCCGGGGCAAGATTAGTTCTTACTTTCTAAAGTTTTCTGAATACCCTACCAGTAAGGCTGCTACTTGTTCAAAGTTGACCTGATTAATATCACCACAGTTTCCTTCTTGCGTGGTAAATCTCTCAAAGTTATTCTGAATATGGTCAATCACATAAATAATAAATGGACTCATAAAATCCGGATCATCCAGATAGTCATTGGCATCTCCATCACCATTCACTTCCATGAACAGATTCCAGCTTGCTGTAAACGATCTACAAGCAAGATCATAAAACAGTTCTGTTGATTTATTTTCAATAACAGTTTCTTTAGACATACTTATATCCTCATAATTAAATGCTTATTTTATTCATTTCGTTTTATATTAGCCCCTTGCGGGGCCGAATAGATGACGACAGCGATTATGTATATAAAATATAGTGACTCATCACATGATGTATCTGCCTCAGGTTGACAAGCACTTCATCAAAATATACGTTTTTAATCGATGCTTTATATTTATTTTTTTTCAAGAACTCATTAAAATCTTTCTTACCATTCTCTATTATTGATTTTAAAACACCCTCCATATAACCATCGTCTTCAAGGTTATGATAGAATCTTTCCCCCATATACTCATGCATACATCGCAAATAGTAGTCATAGTCTTCCCCGCTTTTCAGAACAAAGTATTTTGTATCATCATTGCTAACATTTATTTCTATTTTTTGCACTTTCATTTTCGCTTCCTCTTTTATGTTATTTATTATTTTTGCGTGAATCTGAAATAGTATTTTCAATCCAAGCATCAATCTCACTTTCCACAAAGGCTACAGATCTTGCCCCTATGATTACCTTATCCGGGAATCGGCCTTCCTTAATAAGCTCATACATTGTGGTTCGACTAAATCCGACTCTTCTAAGAACTTCAGGAACACGGATTAATCTTTTACCTGCGATTTCATTTCTCATTTGTTTTTTCCTCTGTTGTTTCAACGAGGACAATAATAGCTAATTCGCTTATGGCGTTTTAGGGATGTTGGCAAAAGACTTTTTCGAAAAAAATGGGGGTAGGTGAACAGAAAAAAAATGGTTGAGGATGGATGTGATCACGTTCGCTCAGGGCGAACGTAACCCTTTTTTACTTATCTTCTTTCTTCTTCTCGTCTTTGACGTGATCTACAATTTTTGTGTCTTTTAATACATTGTTTTCCATCATGTAATCTTCAAACGATTTCAGATAGTTCTCATCTGTCAGCAACGCCATAGCCAGCGGATAGTCAGTCACCTTAAGCATTCCCTCATCCCTATCCTTCTCGCTGTTCTCATGAAGCAGCGATGACATCAGCGACAGTGAGATTTTGGTATCATTATTATCTGCCCCCCAAAAAATGAGATCCATCATAGGGATGAGTCGATAGTCGATGATTTTTCTCAACGTGCTTTTACCAAAACGATACTTCCGAACAGCCGGATCGTTCATTTTTAGCTGTTTTTTCCATTGGGGAATGAGCACCTTCAGGTGTTCGATGATATCTTCGGTTGAAGCCTCTTGCAGGAAGATATCGACAGTAATTGAGGACAGACTTTTGATGCCGGATTCCTTCAGGTACTCCGACATATATTCAGACTGACTTCTTTGGGATGTTTCAGGATGGGTTCCAATCAGAGTTAAACTTTTCGCATATAATTGTGCGTTGCTCCGGGTTACGGGGACCACTGCGTAAGTTCTGGCAAGCCCATGTCCTTGCGTGGACGTGTCGCCGCTAAAAAAAATTTCACCTCTGAGGATCTTATAGCGGTAATCATCTAATAAAAGTCTGTTCAGAGGCGGTAATGTATCCCGTTTCAGCAACATCTTGTAAGCCAAGATACGCCGCTCAACCTCAACATAGAATTGCTGAAGGGTGAGTTCCTTTATCGCTTCATACCGCTCTACATCAAACCATTCTTCCAATAGTTTCCTGAGTTCACTTCGTTTCATTACTGTGCTGTCCGTTTTACCATTTTTAGTTGTTTTAACTGACAGAACAACAGGTTGTCCAGTAATGGCGTAGGTCAGCTGAGCTTATTGCTGGTAGGTTCTTAAGATTGGTGTGAAATCATCCGTCGATTACTAAATTTCCGGAGGCTCCCTGCTATCGTATTTCTGCTTTTAAAGGGTTTTGTTGTACAGGAAGGGATGAAGACTGGATAAGTTTTTTGATGAAAAACAGGAATTTTAGATACAAAAAAAGCCCGTTTACACGGGCTTTTGATGCAATACTTTATGCAGTACAAAATCAAAACTAACTCTTAAGTTATTGATTCTGTTAAGAAATTGGCGGAAGCGTAGAGATTCGAACTCTAGAACCCTTTCGGGTCGCCGGTTTTCAAGACCGGTGCCTTCAACCGCTCGGCCACGCTTCCAATGAGGCGCACTATAAACATCCCGAACGGACCTGTAAAGCACCAATGTGTTCGTTTGCCTGAAAAACAGTCAAAATGTTGTTAATCGACTGAAATAACAACAGATTGAATGTTTATTCAGCACAAATATGCTCTTCTGCCACTTAGTGTTTTTTGATGAACATATCTTTGGTGTAGTAATAGCCCCGGTTATCCGGCGCAAATCCCCCTACCCACGGCTTCACCAGATGTGCGCGAACATAGTGATAAATCGGAATGGCTGGCACATCCTCAGCCAAAAGCGCTTCCGCCTGCTGATAATACTTGCCACGTTCTTCCACTGAACCTGCTTTCGCCGCATGACTCATCGCTTCATCATAGGCAGGGTTGCTGTACTGGGTCGTGTTCTCACTATCGCCGGTACGGAAAATATTCAGGAAGCTTGAAGCATCATCGTAATCAGCGATCCACGCATAGCGCACCACGTCAAAATTACCGGTGTGCATGGTGTCCAGCATCGTTTTCCACTCCTGGTTTTGCAGCTTCACCTCGACACCCAAATTTTTCTTCCACATCGACGATGCCGCAATCGCAATCCGCTGATGCGTTTCGAACGTGTTGTAGAGCAAATTTAATGAAAGCGGATGTTCAGGGCCAAAACCGGCTTCTGCCAGTAGTTTTTTCGCTTCCGCAATACGTTTATCCCGCGGCCATGACGCGTATTCTGGCGCGGATAACGTCACCCCGCCAATTTCAGGCTGGCTGATAACCCAGGCTTCCCGCTGCCCCTGCCCCATCACCTTTTGGGCAATGATGTCTTTATCCAGCGCCATATTCAGCGCCCGACGCACGCGCGAGTCGTTAAACGGCGCCCGGGTCGTATTAAACTGGTAGTAATAGGTTGATAACAACGGTGAGACGTGAAGCTCATTACCCATTGTTTTTTTCAACTGGGCAAACTGATTCACCGGCACGCTCAAAACAATATCGATTTCACCGGCCTTGTAGCGGTTAACATCTGCCGCTTCTGAGCTAATAGGCAGATAAGTGACTTTATCAATGACCGTGTGCGCGTTATCCCAGTAGTGCGTATTGCGCACCGCGACAATTCGCTCGTTCACCACCCACTGCGACAGTTCGTACGGCCCACTGCTGACAAAATGCTCTGGTCGGGTCCACTTGTCGCCATAACGGCCAATCAGTACCTTATCCAGCGGTACCAGTGACGGGTGCGCCAGCATAGCCAGAAACGCCGCCGTCGGTTGCGTCAGGGTAATTTCCAGCGTGGTATCATTCAGTGCTTTTACACCCAGCGTGGCGGGATCTTTTTTCCCCTGTGCGATATCGACAGCGTTGGCAATATGCATGTTGCCAGGGTAAGAGGCATACGGCGAAGCTGTTTGCGGTGAAACCAGACGCTGCCAGCTCCAGACAACATCCTGTGCGGTAATGGCAGAGCCATCAGACCAGGTAATGCCCGGTCGTAAATGAAAGGTCCAGACGGTGTTATCTTTATTCTCCCAGGATGCCGCCAGTCGAGGCTCGATAGCCCCATCCTGACTGACGGCAACCAGACCGTCGAACATATCGCTGATTAAAGTAAATTCAACGTTGCTTTCAACTTTATGTGGATCCAACGATGCAGGTTCACTCCCGTTATTTCTCACCAGTTCCTGTTTTTCGGCCAATGTTGTTCCTGCAGGAACATTGGCAGCCCATACCGCACCGTTTATCGATATCAAACAGGCGGTCAACAGCGAAAACGTAAATACCTTCGATTTTTGTTGAGTCATTCCCTGCACCTTATTGTTCTGTTTTATGATGACACCGCAGTCACTCTTAAAGGGATGTAGGGGATAACGCAATATTTTTCAGTCACCTGGCAGATATCGATCTGACATTTTCAAACATTAAGTGGTAACATCTGATTCAGGCACTTTTGCTGAAATAAAATGCTTAAGTCTGGCGGGTTAAAATGCGTAAAGATGGGTAAAACCGCTGTGTCATTACCCGCGATTTCATTATCCTCCGTCATTAATTACATCTGTCATAAGAGAGTGACTCATGGATCGTATTATTAGTTCATCGCGCGACCGTACATCGCTACTCAGCACGCATAAAGTGCTGCGTAATACCTATTTTCTGCTGAGCCTGACGCTGGCGTTTTCTGCCATCACCGCAACGGCTAGCACCGTGCTGATGCTGCCATCCCCGGGTCTTATCCTGACGCTGGTCGGTATGTATGGTCTGATGTTCCTGACCTATAAAACGGCAGATAAGCCGGTCGGTATTCTGTCAGCTTTCGCCTTCACTGGCTTCCTGGGCTACATTCTGGGACCGATGCTGAATGCCTACCTGTCTGCGGGCATGGGTGATGTCATCGGTATGGCGCTGGGCGGTACCGCGCTGGTATTTTTCAGCTGTTCTGCCTACGTGCTGACCACCCGTAAAGACATGTCCTTCCTCGGCGGTATGCTGATGGCGGGTATCGTGGTGGTGCTGATTGGTATGGTTGCCAATATTTTCCTCCAACTGCCGGCTCTGCATCTGGCTATCAGCGCGGTGTTTATTCTGATTTCTTCAGGCGCTATCCTGTTCGAAACCAGCAATATCATCCGTGGCGGTGAAACCAACTACATCCGTGCAACGGTCAGCCTGTATGTGTCGCTGTACAACATCTTCGTCAGCCTGCTGAGCATTCTGGGCTTCGCCAGCCGCGACTAAGTTGTCAACTCGCATTATCCAGCCCCGCTTATGCGGGGCTTTCTTTTTTGCTAAACTGCCGCCAGTTTGACTAACGCAGTGAAGGATTATGTTGATCTTTGAAGGTAGAGAAATCAGTACCGACAGCGAAGGCTATTTAAAAGACACGACCGAGTGGAGTGAGCCGCTGGCCGCTGCCATTGCCGAAAACGAAGGTATTACCCTGACGCCCGAGCATTGGGAAGTGGTGCGCTTTGTACGCGAGTTTTATCTGGAGTTTAATACGTCTCCGGCAATCCGCATGCTGGTAAAAGCAATGGCCAACAAGTTTGGCGAAGACAAAGGTAACAGCCGTTATCTTTACCGTCTGTTTCCGAAAGGTCCGGCTAAACAGGCAACCAAAATCGCGGGCCTGCCTAAACCGGTAAAATGTATTTAATAGCGGATACTAAATCCCTTTAAATCATCGCCAGGACGATGGGGTTCGCTGAGAATTCTGTCTACCCTGGCGCTACGCGGGCCCCCAGCCTTTAACCACCTCATCAGTTGTTCCACCTGGTCGCTTTCGCCGCAGGCGACAATCTCTACGCTACCGTCATCCATGTTCTTTGCGTATCCGGTTAATCCCAACCGTTGTGCTTCATGCTGAGTGGTGTAGCGAAAACCCACGCCCTGTACCCGGCCGTGAACCCAGGCAATGATGCAGACTTTAGACATTACGGTTCTCCTTATCATCGCGTTGCGCGTTGCAAATCCTCGAAAAACTCAGGACAATGGCGCCCATTTCTTTGAATCGACAGAATAGCAAATTATGAGTGTACGTTTAGTGTTAGCCAAAGGGCGCGAAAAATCATTACTTCGCCGCCATCCGTGGGTATTTTCCGGTGCCGTCGCCCGTATGGAAGGTAAAGCCAGTCTGGGTGAAACCATCGATATTGTTGACCATCAGGGTAAATGGTTAGCACGCGGAGCCTGGTCACCGGCGTCGCAGATCCGTGCACGCGTCTGGACATTCGACAAGTCCGAATCCATTGATATTGACTTCTTCACCCGCCGTTTGCAGCAAGCAAAGACGTGGCGCGACTGGCTGGCGAAGAAAGACGGCCTGGACAGCTACCGTCTGATCGCCGGAGAATCCGATGGCCTGCCGGGTATCACCATTGACCGTTTTGGTCGTTTCCTCGTCCTGCAACTGCTCAGCGCCGGGGCTGAATATCAGCGTGCCGCGCTGATTAGCGCCCTGCAAACGGTGTTCCCTGAATGCGCCATTTATGATCGCAGCGATGTTGCGGTACGTAAAAAAGAAGGTATGGAGCTGACCCAGGGTCCCGTCACGGGCGAACTGCCTCCGGCCCTGCTGCCGATTGAAGAACACGGCATGAAGCTGTTGGTCGATATTCAGCACGGTCATAAGACAGGTTACTACCTGGATCAGCGTGACAGCCGTCTGGCCACGCGTCGTTATGTACAAGACAAACGTGTCCTGAACTGTTTCTCCTATACCGGCGGTTTCGCGGTGTCTGCGCTGATGGGCGGATGCAGCCAGGTCGTCAGTGTTGATACCTCGCAGGAAGCGCTCGACATCGCCAGACAAAACGTCGAACTGAATAAGCTGGATCTGAGCAAAGCTGAATTTGTGCGCGATGACGTCTTTAAACTGCTGCGTGCCTATCGCGATCGCGGTGAGAAGTTTGATGTCATCGTGATGGATCCGCCGAAGTTTGTCGAAAACAAAAGCCAGCTAATGGGCGCCTGTCGTGGCTATAAGGACATCAATATGCTGGCTATCCAGCTACTGAATCCTGGCGGTGTACTGCTGACGTTCTCCTGCTCCGGACTGATGACGACCGATTTATTTCAGAAAATCATCGCTGATGCCGCATTAGATGCGGGTCGTGATGTACAATTTATAGAGCAGTTCCGTCAGGCCGCCGATCATCCGGTGATCGCTACCTACCCGGAAGGGCTGTATCTGAAAGGGTTTGCCTGTCGAATCATGTAACTTGAAAAGTGGAATATTGCCCTTACATAGAGGGTATCTATTTCCCGGGAGGTGACTATGATTGCCAGCAAATTCGGTATCGGCCAGCAGGTCCGCCATTCCCTGTTAGGTTACCTCGGAGTGGTCGTGGATATCGACCCGGAATATTCGCTTGATGACCCGTCACCTGATGAGTTGGCGGTTAACGACGAACTTCGCGCCGCTCCCTGGTATCACGTGGTGATGGAAGACGATAATGGCCTGCCAGTGCATACGTATCTGGCGGAAGCACAGTTGAGCAGTGAGCTACAGGAAGAACATCCTGAGCAACCATCGATGGATGAACTGGCACGGACCATCCGTAAACAGCTTCAGGCTCCACGCCTGCGCAACTGACTTTAGCAGTTGCCGGATGACGATAAACTCATCCGGCAACTGCTCATTTTTATTTCGCCAGCCCCAGTCTCGGGATCTCGATAGCCGGGCAGCGATCCATCACCACAGCCAGACCCGCATCACGCGCCAGCACCGCCGCCGGCTCATTGATCACGCCCAACTGCATCCATAATGTCTTTGCCCCGATGGCAATCGCCTCCTGCGCAACACCCCAGGCCGCTTCTGAATTACGGAAGACATCCACCATATCCACCTTCTCCGGCACATCCGCCAGCGTCGCATACCCTTGCTGTCCCAGTAACGTTTTCCCGGCAACCTTGGGGGAAACAGGAATAACGTGATAGCCCTGATCGAGCAAATATTTCATCACGCGATAGCTGGGGCGGTCGGGTTTATCGCTTGCCCCTACCAAAGCAATCGTGCGGGTGGATGTCAAAATGCCAGCAATATCGGTCTCTTTCATCATCTTCCTCCAGGCTGTTTTGCAAAGTGTACGACAAACCTGACGTTGCAACCATTCATCCCATACCAGCGCATGAGAGCTAAACTGGAAATTATGTCTATATGTTAGTAAACATGATTGTCGAAAACTTTTGATACATCTTACTCAGGTATTTTCTGGACAGGAGACCCCTATGAGAGCCGGCATTGTGACAGCCTTGATTGCCCTGTGTTTGCCGGTATCCGTTTATGCGACCTCACTGCGTCTGTCAAGCGACATTGACCTGCTGGTACTGGACGGAAAAAAAGTCTCCAGCTCATTGTTGCGCGGTGCCGAAAGCATTGAGCTGGAAAATGGTCGGCATCAGCTGGTTTTTCGCGTCGAGAAAACCATTCGCCTGTCCAGCCATGAAGAACGGCTGTATATCTCTCCCCCGTTGGTCATCAGCTTCGATACCCAATTAGTCAGTCAGGTTAATTTTCATCTTCCGCGTTTGGGCAATGAGCGTGACGCGGCACATTTCGATGAAACCCCGCGCGTAGAACTGTTGGATGGTGACGCCATGCCGATTCCGGTCAAGCTGGATGTAATGACCATCACATCCACCGCAAAGACCGTTGATTATGAACTGGAGACCGAACGCTACAACAAAGCGGCTAAGCATGCTTCATTACCACAATTTGCCACCATGATGGCCGATGACAGTTCGTTACTCTCCGGGGTTTCTGAACTGGATCGGGTGCCGCCTCAATCGCAAGCGCTCACCGAGCAGAGGTTAAAATATTGGTTTCAGCAGGCCGACGCGCAAACCCGAAGTAACTTCCTGCAATGGGCAGAGAAGCAGCCCCCCTCATGACATTTATGTCCACGTACGCATTTTTTTTGTCTTTCTCTTGCAGCGTCAAGTGCTTCCAGTACTCTGTAGCAAGGTTAACTTGGGAGCGGTACTATGGAATTGACGACTCGCACATTGCCAGCGCGCAAGCATATTGCGCTGGTTGCACACGATCACTGTAAAAAGATGTTGATGAACTGGGTTGAACGCCACCAGCCACTGCTGGAAAAACACGTTCTCTATGCGACAGGCACCACGGGTAATTTAATCCAGCGCGCGACCGGTATGGACGTTAACGCTATGCTAAGCGGCCCGATGGGCGGCGACCAGCAGGTGGGAGCGCTGATCTCTGAAGGGAAAATTGATGTGCTGATCTTCTTTTGGGATCCGCTCAATGCCGTGCCTCACGATCCTGATGTCAAAGCCCTTCTGCGCCTGGCAACGGTGTGGAATATTCCGGTAGCGACCAACGTGTCGACGGCCGACTTTATTATCCAGTCGCCGAATTTCAGCGACGAGACGGAGATCCTGATCCCCGATTACGCTCGCTACCTGGCTGAGCGCCTCAAATAATAGCCTGACAGGCGGCTGTCGCCGCCTGCTTTCAAGGTTTACGGCTAACTGGCACATCCCGCTGTTTAAGCTCATCGACAAAACACGACGGCGCATCTTTATTAAACAGCAGCCATACCCGATGCCGTGCACGCGTAAGCGCCACGTAAAGCAAGCGTCTCTCTTCTGCATCAGGAAAATCTTCTACCGCCGGCAGCAGCGCCTCCTCCATAATTGACTCGCGGGCCGGTGCCGGGAAACCATCATTACCGTCATGAAGCCCGACAATAATGACGTAATCCGCCTGCTGCCCTTTACTGGCATGGATACTCATAAACTCAAGCTGTAGCTTGGGCCAACGGGTCGCCGCCTTCTCCAGACTGGCTGGTTTCAGATGATGATAGCGCGCCAGTACCAGAATTCGCTCCTCGGCTTTCGCAAAACCAGACAGCTTATCCAGCAGCGCATCCAGCTGGCTTTCATCCAACAGCGTCACCGCTTTTTTGTCACCAACCGTCAGGCTGTTAAGCGGTTTTGCAAGCTGATGCGGGTTTTGCTGAATAAAACCGTTGGCTACCTCTCCAATACGGCTATTGAAGCGGTAAGTGGTATCCAAATCGCAGCGATCGCCCTCGCCAAAGGTGTGATGGAAGGCAGTAGTTAACGAAAGCTGTGCGCCACTAAAGCGATAAATAGCCTGCCAATCGTCTCCTACAGCAAACAAGGTGGTCTGTGAATTTTGCTGTCGCAACGCAGCCAGCAACGCTGCGCGCTGGGGGGAAATATCCTGAAACTCATCAACCAGAATATGTTTCCACGGGCTGATAAAACGCCCCTTTTCCAGAATGACGATAGCCTGATGAATTAGCCCGGAAAAATCAACGGCGTTTTCTTCTTTCAGGGCGCTCTTCCATGCCTTAAGCAACGGCGCCATGAGCTTGATACGTTTACTGAATAGATCGCGAATGTCCTCCGGCGCATTGGCAATCATTTCCGCTTGCGCCCCCCCGTGCATACGCATCAGGCTAACCCAACGATCCAGTCTCGGGGCCAGGCGACGCTGCAGTTTTTCATCATCCCAAAAATTACCTTCAGGTACTGACCACTGCATCTCTTCTTCTAACCATTGCCGCCAGCCTTTGGCCTGCGCCTTTTTCTCACTACACTGCTGACGCCAGGCGGTAATAAAAAGTTTATGGCGCGCGGGGGTATCGTTTTCAAGCTTGCTTACCGTTGGGACCTTTTTACTGCCCTGCTGAATGATGTGCAGCGCCAGCGAGTGGAACGTCCGGGCGGTGATGTCTTCTGTATGCAGTCGCTCACGAATCCGCTCATCCATTTCCTCGGCCGCTTTGCGACCAAACGCCAGCAGCAGAATTTGTTCGGCCACCGCGTCTCCCTTTGCCAGTAGCCAACCTGCACGTGCCACCAGCACAGATGTTTTGCCACTTCCCGCCCCCGCAAGCACGAGTAACGATTGCTCACCGTTAACCACCGCCCGGGCCTGAGCCGGATTCAGCGGCGAAGATTCAATCTGCTGGAAGAACTCGGCGTGCTCTGTCAGCATTGCGTCGGTATAGGCTTGATTATGCTGTAACCGGCAGGCTTCAATATCCTGCAACCATGCCTGACACTGGCGTATTGCCTCGCGACAGTTGTCAAACTCCTCCAACCTTTCAACCGGCAACGGCAGCGCCGCGAAAGCGCGACGGATTTGCTGTTGCAGGCCTGCCGTTTGGTTGCGTGTCAGCCATTTATTTTCATGGGTACGGGCCGCAATCGTCTCGAGCTGCTCCTGCAAAACCGTGGCGGCGACCTCGCTCATTTCCTGGCTCCACTGCTGCCAAAGCATGCTGAGATGGCGATGAAAACGCTGAGTTTCTGCCCATTCCGTCCCATGCAGTCGCACAACCTTATCGCCCGGGAGCACAAATTCGAGTTCCCCCCATACGAGGCCCCGTTTGCAATGAATAGCCAGTAATTGATTGAATGGAATAAGATACTCGTGACGATCGCCGGAAACTTTAATCCCGGCATTAAGAATAACGGCCCGATCGTACGGGTGTTGCGCCAGACGTTTTCCAATAGAAGTAGCTTTCAGTTCCATAAGGCTTAAGCGGATCCACACGAAGAGGTTTACTTATCAGTGTAACCGCCAGAGAAAACGTGCTCCAGCCCAAAAAAACGTTACAATTGCCGAATTCACCAAAAACCAGAGTTAACCGAGAGTTTATGCGTACAGTTCTGAATATTTTAAATTTTGTGCTTGGGGGGTTCGCCACCACCTTAGCCTGGTTACTGGCAACGCTGGTCAGTATCGTGCTTATTTTTACCCTGCCATTAACCCGCTCATGCTGGGAGATAACGCGCCTTTCTCTGTTTCCCTATGGCAACGAAGCCATTCATGTTGATGAACTCAACCCGGCAGGTAAAAATGTTCTTCTGAACACCGGCGGAACATTACTGAATATTTTTTGGCTGATTTTCTTCGGCTGGTGGCTGTGCCTGATGCATATTGTCTCCGGTATTGCCCAGTGCATCACGATTATTGGTATTCCGGTGGGGATTGCTAACTTTAAGATTGCCGCAATTGCACTCTGGCCCGTCGGTCGCCGCGTGGTCTCGGTAGAAACTGCCCGCGCAGCACGTGAAGCCAATGCGCGTCGCCGCTTTGAATAACCAGGACTGATGGCCTTTATGTTAAGTCCTCTGCTCAAACGCTATACCTGGAACAGCACCTGGCTGTACTACGTGCGAATTTTTATCGCACTTTGTGGCACCACCGCGCTGCCCTGGTGGCTGGGCGACGTCAAGCTGACTATCCCGCTGACGCTGGGCATGGTGGCCGCCGCGTTAACCGACCTCGACGATCGTCTAGCTGGTCGCTTGCGCAATTTGATCATTACGCTGATCTGTTTTTTTATTGCCTCAGCGTCCGTCGAGCTTCTCTTCCCATGGCCGTGGCTGTTTGCCATTGGATTAACGCTTTCGACCAGCGGCTTTATTCTGCTTGGCGGATTAGGTCAGCGCTATGCGACGATCGCCTTCGGCGCATTGCTTATCGCGATTTACACCATGCTGGGCACGTCATTGTACGATCAGTGGTATCAGCAGCCGATACTACTGCTCGCCGGGGCTATCTGGTACAACCTGCTGACATTGACCGGACATCTCCTGTTCCCAATCCGTCCATTGCAGGATAATTTGGCGCGCAGCTATGAGCAGTTAGCGCACTATCTGGAACTGAAATCCCGTCTGTTTGATCCCGACATTGAAGATGAAAGCCAGGCACCGCTCTACGATTTAGCGCTGGCCAACGGGCAACTGATGGCGACGCTAAACCAAACCAAAGTGTCGTTGCTGACCCGCCTGCGCGGCGACCGTGGGCAACGGGGAACGCGCCGCACGTTACACTACTATTTTGTGGCGCAGGATATACACGAACGCGCAAGCTCTTCCCATATTCAATACCAAACGCTACGCGATCACTTCCGTCACAGCGACGTGATGTTTCGCTTCCAGCGCCTGATGTCTATGCAGGGGCAAGCCTGTATGCAGCTGTCACGCTGTATTTTATTGCGCACACCCTACCAACATGACCCACATTTTGAGCGCGTTTTCACCCATATCGATGCCGCACTTGAGCGCATGCGTGTTAACGGTGCGCCCGCAGACTTGCTTAAAACATTGGGATTTTTGCTTGCTAACCTGCGTGCTATCGACGCGCAATTGGCAACAATTGAGTCCGAGCAGGCGCAGGTCATTTCGCGCAATGAGTCCGAAAATCAGCTTGCCGATGACAGCCCACATGGGTTCAGCGATATCTGGTTGCGTCTGAGCCGTAACTTCACCCCCGAGTCAGCCCTATTTCGCCATGCTATCCGCATGTCGTTGGTGCTCTGTGTCGGATACGCCATCATCCAGATAACCGGTATGAACCATGGATACTGGATCCTGCTAACCAGTCTGTTTGTCTGTCAGCCAAACTACAACGCCACCCGACATCGCCTGGCCCTGAGAATTATTGGTACCTTAGTCGGAATAGCGATTGGTTTACCCATCCTGTGGTTTGTCCCCTCTCTGGAAGGGCAGCTCATCCTGTTGGTGATTACCGGCGTGCTCTTTTTCGCCTTTCGCAACGTACAGTATGCCCATGCGACCATATTTATCACCCTGCTGGTATTATTATGCTTTAACCTGCTGGGAGAAGGGTTCGAGGTCGCACTGCCGCGAGTCATCGATACGCTGATCGGCTGTGCGATTGCCTGGGCTGCCGTCAGTTTTATCTGGCCAGACTGGCGTTTTCGTAATTTACCACGGGTCATCGAACGAGCAACGGATGCTAACTGCCGCTATCTGGACGCTATCCTTGAGCAATATCATCAGGGCCGTGATAACCGTCTGGCATACCGAATTGCCCGCCGTGACGCACATAACCGTGATGCGGAGCTTGCTTCCGTGGTGTCGAACATGTCGAGTGAACCAGATGTTACAGCCCAAACGCGCGAAATGGCATTCCGTTTGCTGTGCCTCAACCATACCTTCACCAGCTATATTTCCGCCCTCGGCGCTCACCGGGAACAGCTGACTAACCCGGAAGTCCTGGCATTACTGGACGACGCGGTCTGCTATGTTGATGATGCGCTTCATCATCAACCCGCTGACGAGCAGCGCGTATATCAGGCTCTGGAAAGTCTTAAACAACGGATTCAGCATCTTGAACCGAGCCAGGACACCAAAGAACCGCTGGTCGTACAACAGGTTGGATTATTGATTGCGCTGTTACCAGAAATCAGTCGGTTACAGCAACAAATCGCGGCATTACCCATTAGTAACCCGGTTCAGGCTTAAGTGAACTCACCCACTCAACCAACTCCCGGCGGCGAACCGTCGGGAGTGCAGCTTCATGTATCCCACTGATTGCGCCCTCAAGCGCATAAAGAATTTTCACTGTCAGCGATGGGTTAATTTGCAAAAGCTTTAGCCAACACATTTGAGCACCCAGGGTGCGTAATGTACCCTCATCTTTAATCCCGGCTTCACTCAGTAGGGTCTCCAGATGAAAGGAAATGTTCGGCAGTTCCCGTAACCGGTGTTGCGAAACACGCGTCTGTTTTTCTTTAACTGCGGCATCCAGAGAATATCGTGATAAAGACACCAACTGCGGATGGTTTCGCCACAGCGCATCATTAACTTGATAATAGTTGAGTATCACGGGACGTCCGCGTTTCATAAACGTCAACCAGACCGGGGAATGTTTTACACAGTACTGTACGCTTTGCTCGCATGCCCGAAGATATAACTCACCGTTGGCGACCATGGCAAAGACCGTCTCCCCCACCGTCAGGCTATAGCTACCAAACAGAGATCGATAGCGAATTGTACCCAAAGAGGCCAAATATTCTTGTGATTTATAGATCCTGGCATAAGAAAGATTTTTCATAAAAGTCCTTTTAAATCATAATGTAATAGAATGATTAGCAGTAATAGATCCGTTAATGACGACCATAGGCAACTTACTCTCATGGGGCAAGATGAATTTTGTTTTTCGCGTCACGACGATTAAAAATTGCGAGTCTGTTTCCGAAAATAAGGTTGATCTTTAGTGATAGCAGGGTTACTGTATATCCATACAGTAACTCACAGGGCTGGATTGATTATGTACACTTCAGGCTACGCAAATCGTTCTTCGTCGTTCTCTTCAACATCAAGCAATAGTGCGCGCGTTTCTTCAGAAAATGCGACTGCCGGGCTTATCAGTGAAGTGGTCTATCGCGAGGACCAGCCCATGATGACGCAATTACTGCTATTACCCCTGCTTCAGCAGTTAGGACAGCAATCACGCTGGCAGCTCTGGCTTACGCCACAACAAAAGCTGAGCCGTGAATGGGTGCAATCAGCGGGGCTTCCATTAACGAAAGTTATGCAAATTAGTCAACTCTCTCCCTGCCACACGTTAGAATCGATGGTTCGCGCGCTGCGCACCGGCAATTACAGCGTGGTTATCGGCTGGCTGACTGAAGAATTAACAGAAGATGAACATGCAGAACTGGTGAAAGCTGCAGATGAAGGGAATGCAATGGGATTTATTATGCGTCCTGTTCGCGCTCAGGCACTTGCGGGGAGACAGCATTCCGGGCTAAAAATTCACTCGAATTTGTATCATTAAGTAAAATTAGGATTAATCCTGGAATTTTTTTTCATCCCTCAATCAGCCATTGAGATATAACGCATATTTTGTGTGAACGCCTGCCAGAAGCGGTTTTAGAGAAGTTTTGAGTTCAATTAATCAGCCATAAATGTTAAATATTGTGTATACAAGCCTTTTTTTTTCATATGCCTGACAGAGTTCACACTTGTAAGTTTTCAACTACGTTGTAGACTTTACATCGCCAGGGGTGCTCGGCTTAAGCCGCAGATATCGGTAGAGTAACTATTGAACTGGTCCCCGGGTGAAGGATTTAACCGTGTTATCTCTCTGGAGATAGTCATGGCGAATTTTGGATGATAACGAGGCGCAAAAAATGAAAAAGACAGCTATCGCAATTGCAGTGGCACTGGCTGGTTTCGCTACCGTGGCGCAGGCCGCTCCGAAAGATAACACCTGGTACACCGGTGCTAAACTGGGTTGGTCTCAGTTCCATGATATTGGTAACAACCAGATCAACAACAACGGTTCGACCCACGAAAGCCAACTGGGTGCTGGTGCGTTCGGTGGTTACCAGGTTAACCCGTACGTTGGCTTTGAAATGGGTTACGACTGGTTAGGTCGTATGCCGTACAAAGGCAGCGAGCAGAATGGCGCTTTCAAAGCTCAGGGCGTTCAGCTGACCGCTAAACTGGGTTACCCAATCACTGACGATCTGGACGTTTATACCCGTCTGGGTGGTATGGTTTGGCGTGCTGACGCTAAAAACAACACTGGCTTCAAAGACCACGACACTGGCGTATCCCCAGTATTCGCTGGCGGCGTAGAGTATGCAATTACTCCTGAAATCGCTACCCGTCTGGAATACCAGTGGACCAACAACATCGGTGACGCGAACACCGTTGGTGGTCGTCCGGATAACGGCCTGTTGAGCGTTGGTGTTTCTTACCGTTTCGGCCAGCAGGAAGAAGCAGCTCCAGTAGTTGTCGCTCCGGCTCCGGCTCCAGAAGTACAGACCAAGCACTTCACTCTGAAGTCTGACGTTCTGTTCAACTTCAACAAAGCGACTCTGAAACCAGAAGGCCAGCAGGCTCTGGATCAGATGTACAGCCAGCTGAGCAACCTGGATCCGAAAGACGGTTCCGTTGTGGTTCTGGGCTTCACTGACCGTATCGGTTCTGACGCTTACAACCAGAGCCTGTCTGAGAAACGTGCTCAGTCCGTTGTTGATTACCTGATCTCTAAAGGTATTCCTTCTGACAAAATCTCTGCACGTGGCATGGGCGAATCTAACCCAGTTACTGGCAACACCTGTGACAACGTGAAAGCTCGCGCTGCACTGATCGACTGCCTGGCTCCGGATCGTCGTGTTGAGATCGAAGTTAAAGGCATCAAAGACGTTGTAACTCAGCCTCAGGCTTAAGTTCTCGTCTAATAAAAAACCCCGCGATGCGGGGTTTTTTTTCACCTGTGGTTCACCATAAAAACGTGGGTGCTCAGCACACCGAAGCCGACATCAGGCTATTCTTTTCCCAGCAGCGCTTGTAAATCCTGCTTCAATGTGGACATTTTGTTCGCGTACTTCTCTTTATGCTCGGCGTCTTCAATCAGCTGCACGATGGTTTCAGAAAGCGTTTTTCCACGCCGCTGCGCAAGCCCTGCTAAGCGCTGCCAGACCATGAACTCCAGATCGATAGATTTCTTACGCGTATGCTGATGCTCTGCATTAAAGTGCCGCTTACGCCTCGCGCGTATGGTTTGCTTCATACGATTTTGCAGCGCGGCATTCATGTGTTCTTCAATCCAGGTATTCACCCGAACCGGTTCATTTTCGAGGGTTAGCAATAAATCAACGGCTTCTTCGGCAGCGCTGGCTTCCACGTAACGGGTAATCAACTCCCCTTCACGATGCTTTTTCACCAGATACTTCCATTTCCAGCCGCTTTCAAGATTTTCAAGTTGTTGATATTTCATTGCGATCTCAATGTTACCGTGTAACTCTTATCAGAATATCAGCTTTTTGGGCATCTGAAGAAAAGAATATCCAGCCTGTGAACTGTCGCGCGTCATCATCCCCGTTTAGCGGTGCATTCCACGTGTGCAGTGCTGACGGTTACGGTATAATCTCGTTTTTTACAACAGACTAAAAAACATCAACTTTGACCATTACGAAACTTGCATGGCGTGATCTGGTTCCTGATACTGACAGTTATCAGGAAATATTTGCACAGCCGCACGTCACTGACGAAACCGATACCTTACTCAGTGATACTCAACCACGCTTACAATTTGCGCTTGAGCAACTGCTTCAGCAATGGGCGACGTCCTCCTTTATGCTGGTGAAAGCGCCGGAAGAGCTTGAGTATCTCAATCTTATCGCCACGGCTGCGCGCTCATTACATACGGATGCCGGAAGCTTAACCGGAGGTCATTACGACATCTCTGGGCACACGATCCGTTACCGTACAGCACAGCACGCAGAAGACAATTTTGCGACCTTAACTCAGGTAGTCAATGCTGACTGGGTTGAAGCCGAACAACTGTTTGGCTGTTTGCGTCAGTTCAATGGTGAAATTGCGCTGCAACCGGGACTGGTGCATCAGGCAAACGGGGGCGTGCTGGTTATCTCATTACGCACCCTATTGGCTCAACCCCTGCTGTGGATGCGCCTGAAAGCCATTGTCAGCCACGAGCGCTTTGACTGGGTAGCTTTCGACGAATCTCGTCCACTTCCTGTCTCCGTACCGTCTATGCCGCTGAAACTGAAAGTGGTGTTAGTCGGTGAGCGTGAGTCGCTGGCCGATTTCCAGGAAATGGAACCAGAATTAGCTGAACAGGCAATTTACAGCGAGTTTGAAGATAATCTGCAGATAGTGGATGTTGAAACCATGACCCAGTGGTGTCAGTGGGTCACGCATACCGCCATACGCAACAATCTTCCCTTTCCCGCCCCTGACGCCTGGCAAACGCTGGTGCGTGAGGCCGTTCGTTATACCGGCGATCAGGCGACATTACCGCTTAATCCGCTGTGGATCATCCGCCAGTTCAAGGAAGTGGCCCCCCTTTGTGAAGGCGAAACCTGCAGCGCAGAACAGCTGGGTCTGATGCTGGCGCAACGCGAATGGCGGGAAGGTTTCCTGGCCGAACGCATGCAGGATGAAATCCTGCAAGAGCAGATCCTTATCGAGACGGAAGGCGAGCAAATTGGACAAATAAACGCGCTGTCGGTGATTGAGTTTCCAGGGCATCCTCGCGCGTTTGGTGAACCTTCTCGTATCAGCTGCGTTGTGCATATTGGCGATGGCGAATTTACCGATGTTGAGCGTAAAGCCGAACTGGGCGGAAATATTCATGCCAAGGGTATGATGATCATGCAGGCGTTCCTGATGTCGGAACTGCAGCTCGAACAGCAAATCCCCTTCTCTGCCTCGCTAACCTTCGAGCAATCCTACAGCGAAGTAGATGGAGACAGTGCATCCATGGCTGAACTGTGCGCATTAATTAGCGCCCTTGCCGATGTTCCTGTCAATCAAAGCATCGCGATTACCGGTTCTGTCGATCAGTTTGGCCGGGCGCAACCTGTCGGTGGCCTGAACGAGAAAATTGAAGGTTTCTTCACTATCTGCCAGCAGCGTGAATTAACCGGTACGCAGGGCGTGATTATCCCTTCAGCCAACGTCAGGCACCTGAGCCTGCCGCCAGCCCTGTTACAGGCCGTTGAAGAAGAGAAGTTCACTATTTGGGCGGTGGATGACGTGACCGATGCGTTGCCACTGTTGTTAAATTTGGTGTGGGATGGCGAAGGCCAAACAACGTTGATGCAAACTATCCAGGAGCGTATTGCTGCGGCAACGCAACAGGAAGGTCGTCACCGTTTTCCATGGCCGCTGCGTTGGCTGAACTGGATTATTCCGAACTGATCGGACTTGTTCAGCGTACACGTGTTAGCTATCCTGCGTGCTTCAATAAGATAAGGCTTACAGAGAACATGGTAGATAAACGCGAATCCTATACAAAAGAAGACCTTCTTGCCTCTGGTCGCGGTGAGCTGTTTGGCGCAAAAGGCCCACAACTGCCTGCACCAAGCATGCTGATGATGGACCGTGTCATCAAGATGACCGAAACCGGTGGCAACTTTGACAAAGGTTATGTTGAAGCTGAACTGGATATCAACCCGGACCTGTGGTTCTTCGGTTGCCATTTTATTGGCGATCCGGTGATGCCAGGCTGCCTGGGTCTGGATGCCATGTGGCAGCTGGTTGGATTCTATCTCGGCTGGCTCGGTGGTGAAGGTAAAGGCCGCGCACTGGGCGTGGGTGAAGTAAAATTCACCGGTCAGGTTCTGCCGACCGCGAAGAAAGTCACTTACCGCATTCACTTCAAACGTATCGTTAACCGCCGCCTGATCATGGGCCTGGCCGATGGTGAAGTGCTGGTTGATGGTCGTCTGATCTACACGGCGAACGATCTGAAAGTAGGCCTTTTCCAGGATACGTCTGCGTTCTAATTGCGGACATCTGTTAGCCTGATAAGACGCTACAAAAGGCGAAACCTCCGCAATGCGGAGGTTTCTTTTATCTAAAGAGACAGAATCAGGCCATTAACACCCTATCCCCCATGGCTTCTCGCCAGCCTCCCAGCCAGTATGACCTTTGATTCAGCGTCTGATAGGGACACATTTCTTTTGAGCGTCCGGCGATGCCGGCCTGATATCCACGTTGATGTGCCCGTTCCAGGCGATCTCGTTTTTGTCTCTTCATGCCTCGTTTCCCTCATCTTTGGGTCTGGTGGAAAAGAAAACAGTGATTACTAAGTGTGCAATCACACTAAACGAATACCCCGAAACATCTGACTCGTCAATGCGCAAAATTCACGCCAGTGTCATATTTGTGAGCTACCCGGTAAATCATCTATACAAAAATCATGAGTCAGAACAGTTATATCAATCGCGAAAAAAATAAAAAAAACCGCCCAGGGCGCTGAGCCGAAGGCGGTGTAATTTACAATTATTTAAGCTTAAGGAATGCGTTTCAGTTCTTGAGCGATAGCCGTCGCCTCCTGACTCCATGCGCTGGCCAGTACCTTCACCATCTCATCATAGCCATCTTGCGTCTGCATGGCTTCGATGTGGAACGGGCGCTTAATCAGTTGTCCCTGGTGATTCAGCAACCATTCACCACTGACGATCACTTTACCATCGTAGCGGCCATGGAAGCCGGTTACCGTCACATTGAGCGTGTCCTGCGTACTGCCCAACGGTTGAGAGGCAACCACCCACCCTGGCAACTGCGTGCTCAGGTTGGCGACGAGAGTGTTACGCAACTGCTGATCTAACGGGCTGGCCCACAGATTACTGTTGGCAATAACGTACTTCACATCACTGGTTTGGTACACCACGCCATTACCTGCCAGGTAATCCGGTACCGCCACCTGCTCAACCCACAACAGACGGTTACCCTGGTTAGCGCTACTCTGTACGCCCCCTTGGGCGATAGGGAGCTGGTAATAGCTTTTATTCTCTCCGCTGGAGCTACATGACGTCAGCCAGACCGCCATCATCACCACTAGCCACTTTTTCATTGTTTCGCCCTCTTCGGCTCTGGATCTTTTTTGTCCTTCGCTTCAAACACCAGCGCGTTACTCTTATCGTTCAACGTTTTCAATACCGGCTGCAGCTCACGCAGAACCTGATCAAGACGCTGCATATCTGCCACCATCTTGTTATAGGCCGCAGAACCTGGCTGGAAGCCCTGCATACTACGATTCAGTTCGCGCAGTGTATTCTGCATATCCGCAGGAAGCTGCTGCATCGACTGGCTACCGGTGATCTTATTCATGTTATCCAGCGTCGTTTGCAGATGTTTCATCGTGCGCTGGCTTTCTGAAAGCGTCGTGGTCGCCTGCTCGATCATCGGATTCAGCGGCAGATTATTTATCTTATCCAACGCTTCCATCAAACGTTGCTGGATCTGCGCCAGACCACTACTCACGGTCGGGATAATTTGATAACCATTAAATTCGCGCACGCCCGAAATTGGCGGTTCTTTCGGATAGAAGTCCAGATCGACATACAGCGCCCCGGTGACCAGATTCCCTGTTTTCAGGGAGCCTCTTAACCCACGCTTGAGCAATTCCGCCAGATGGGAACCGACATCAGTATCCTCCCCCAACTGCGCCTTCAAGCGTTCAGGTTCAATACGCACCAGCACCGGAATACGGTAATCATCATTGAACACCTGACGCATATTCGGGGCAAAGAAAGGCACCTTGCTAACCGTACCGAGGCGAATACCACGGAACTCCAGCGGCGCACCTGGCTGCAACCCGCGAATCGAGTCTTTAAAGAACATCAGGTAATCAATGTGATCCGTATACAGCGAGTCCTGAATACTTTTTTGATCGTCATAGAGGCTGAACGTAGCCTGTTGTGCAACCGGCTGGCCTTGTTCTAACCCCTCCGGCACATCAAAGCTGACTCCACCGCCAAACAGCGTAGTTAGCGATCCCATTTCTACGCGCATCCCCGCTGAGGTGAGATCGACGGCAATACCGCTGTCCTTCCAGAAACGTACGTTGCTGGTGACCAGGCGATCGTTTGGCGCATTAATGAAAAGCTGATAGCTGATGGAGCGTTTTTGCGCATCAAAGGTGCTGGTCTCAACTGACCCTACGCGATACCCGCGGAACAACACCGGGTCTCCCGGGCTAAGCTGACCGGCTTTTTTGCTGTCCAAAATCACGCGGATCCCCTTCGCATCTGGCGGTGCCAGCGGTGGAGAGTCCAGCAACTGATAATTGGCGAGCTGGCTGCCTTTGTTACCCGGCTGCAGTTCAATATACGCCCCGGATAACAGCGTGCCTAAGCCACTGATACCTTCACGTCCCACCTGCGGCTTCACTACCCAAAAGACCGAGTCTTTATGCAGCAGCTTTTCCATACCAGAATTGAGACGTGCTTTAATCTCCACATGCGTCAAATCGTCGGTCAGTGTGGCGCTCTCAACGACACCGACATCCACGCTGCGGCTCTTGATCGTGGTTTTACCACCTTCAATACCTTCAGCGTTGGTTGTAATCAGCGTGACGACCGGCCCCTGATGACTGTAGTGATAAAACAGGACCCACGCGCCGATGAGTGCGGTGACGATTGGGAATATCCACACGGGCGACCAGTTTTTAACCTTTTGCACTTTGGCTTCCCCACTTTTAGATTCCATGCTGTCAGGACTCCTCATGGCCTGGTTCTGGTTCACGGTCCCACGACAGACGTGGATCAAACGTCATCGCAGAAAACATTGTCATAATGACGACTAAAGCAAACATCAATGCACCCATTGCAGGATAAATGTTCATCAACCCTCCCATACGCACCAGCGCAGAGAGTACCGCAATAACAAAAACATCGATCATTGACCAACGACCGACAAATTCCACAACTTCATAAATGAAATGCATACGTTCACTGTCGCGTTTGCCGTGCCCTTTGGCATCCCAGCACAGCCAGGCAATGGCGATCATTTTTAGCGTCGGCACCAGAATACTGGCAATAAAGATGACCGCCGCCACTGGATAAGAACCTTCGCTCCAGATTAAAACGACGCCTTCAATAATGGTTGATGGCAGTTTTGACCCTAACAAATCGGTAATCATGATCGGCATAATATTGGCGGGCAGATACAGCATGATCGACGTGAACAGGAGTGCCAGCGTCCATTGCAGACTGTTTTTACGTCGCACGTAGCCCGTTGTCTGACAGCGCGGGCAGACCGGCTCGTCAGCGGGAAGAATCGCGGTACAACAGGAGCAGGAACGTAGCCCCTGGTGAATACCAGGTACACCGGGCTTTAAGACCTGCTTAACCTCCGGCATTGGCGCGATATCATCCCACAGCCAGCGACGATCAACACACTGAAAGGCGCGCAGCTGAAGAACGCAAAACAGGCACCACGGGATAAAGCTGCTCCCCACGCCGATATCGCCATAGGCCATCAGCTTAACAAAGCTCACCAACACGCCTGCGAGGAAAATTTCTGCCATTCCCCAGCTTTTTAACTGAAACAGAATCCGCGCCAGCCACGCTTTCAGCCGCCAGGGCATCTCAACCCGGTTCACCAGCAATAAGATGGTGAACAGGCAAAAAGCAGGAACCAACTGCACGAATAATAAAAAGAAGGTGCCAAGACTGGCGTAGTCTTCTGAAAACAGAACGCCGGGGATTTCCAGCAACGTGACTTCGCTGCTCACCCCTGCGACATTCATGTTCACAAAGGGAAAAAGGTTCGATAAAAGCAGCATGAACAATGCTGCGATAACATACGCGGTGGGACGCTGTCTTGGCGCGTCCCACGCAACGGTTAATGTCGTGCCACATCTTGGACATGCCGCTTTTTGACCATGCGTCAGGCTCGGTAATGCCACCAGCATGTCACACTGCGAGCACAAAATATGCTTCGCGGCATGGTGATGTTCGCACATATGCGCTCCTTTAATTATGCGCCATTCTTCAAAGACTCAAGATACTCCCAGCGCTCAAAGGCTTGCTCAAGTTCTTGTTCCGCTTCGCTCAGATTAGCTAATACCTGCTGCGTTTGCTCATGTGGCTGACTGAAAAAAGAAGCATCAGCAACCTGGGCCTGCAACGTTTCCAGTTTAGCTTCCAGCTCTTCAAGCTGCGCAGGGAGCTGCTCCAGTTCGCGCTGGTGTTTATAGCTTAGTTTGCTGGTGCCGCGTTTTACAATTTCTGCTTTAGGGGCAGCAACTTCCTCTGTTTTTTTGGCAACAGGCTGTTTAAACGCCACATACTGTGACTGCTGCTCACGTGCGTCATGGTAACCGCCTACATAACGACCAATTTTGCCGCCGCCTTCGAAGATCCAACACTCGGTAACGGTGTTATCAACAAACTGACGATCGTGGCTAACCAGCAACACGGTTCCCTGATAACCGTCAATCAACTCTTCGAGAAGTTCCAGCGTTTCGACGTCGAGATCGTTCGTTGGTTCATCGAGAATCAAAAGATTGCTGGGCTTCAGAAAAAGACGCGCCAGTAACAGACGGTTTCGTTCCCCACCGGAGAGCGCACGCACTGGTGTCATCGCACGCTTAGGGTGGAACAGGAAGTCCTGCAGGTAGCCCAGCACGTGACGTGGTTTACCGTTGACCATCACCTCTTGCTTACCTTCCGACAGGTTATCCATGACGGTTTTATCCGGATCCAGCTCCGCGCGGTGTTGGTCAAAATAAGCCACTTCCAGCTTGGTACCGACATGGATACGACCGCTGTCAGCCTGTAACTGACCCAACATCAGCTTGATTAGCGTTGTTTTACCGCAACCGTTAGGTCCAATTAGCGCAATTTTGTCACTACGCTGTACCTGCGCCGAGAAGTCTTTCACCAGTTGTTTACCGTTAATCTGGTAATCAACATTCTCCATTTCAAAGACGATTTTACCCGAACGGCTCGCCTCTTCGACCTGCATCTTCGCAGTACCCATCACTTCACGACGCTCGCCACGCTCACGACGCATCGCCTTCAGCGCACGTACGCGGCCTTCGTTACGTGTACGGCGCGCTTTAATGCCCTGACGGATCCAGACCTCTTCCTGCGCCAGTTTGCGATCAAACTCCGCATTCTGTAGCTCTTCTACACGCAGCGCTTCTTCTTTCTCCAGCAGGTACTGATCGTAATTACCCGGATAGGTCACCAGCTTGCCGCGATCGAGATCGACAATACGCGTTGCCATATTGCGAATAAACGAACGGTCGTGAGAAATGAAGATGATCGTTCCATTGAAGGTTTTCAGGAACCCTTCCAGCCAGTCGATGGTTTCGATATCCAGATGGTTGGTCGGTTCATCCAGCAACAATACGCGTGGATTGCTGACTAACGCCCGGCCCAGTGCGGCTTTACGCAGCCACCCCCCGGAAAGCGATGCCAGTTCCATGTCTGGCTCCAGCCCAAGCTGTTCCAGTACTTCATTGATGCGGTTTTCCAGTTGCCACAGATTGTGGTGATCCAGCTGTTCCTGAACCTTCGCCAGTTCCTGCAGGTTTTTATCACTCGGATCGGTGATCACCAGATGCGAAATATCATGGTAACGCTTGAGATACACCGCCTGCTCTGCAATCCCTTCGGCAACGAAATCGTAGACGGTACCCTGCACGTTACGCGGCGGATCCTGCTGCAGACGTGCCACAACCAGATCCTGTTCATAAATAATACGTCCGTCGTCAAGACCCTGCTCACGGTTGAGGATCTTCATCAGCGTCGATTTGCCCGCGCCGTTACGGCCAACCAGACAAACGCGCTCGTTATCTTCGATATGCAGTTCAGCATTATCAAGAAGCGGCGCATCGCTGAACGACAGCCATGCACCATGCATACTGATTAATGACATTTATTTTTCCTTTCAGGCTGCGGTAATCAGCCAGCAATTGTGGATCTGACGGTTACGGGCAAAGTCCTGAGAAAGCGTTTTTTGGGTAATTTCTTGTGCTTTCAATCCCAGTTCAGCCAGTCCGTCGAGATCCATACGGAATCCACGTTTGTTGTTAGAGAACATGATCGTGCCGTCTTTACGCAGCAGACGCTTCAGATCTTTCATTAGCGCCAGATGATCGCGCTGCACGTCAAACGAGTCTTCCATACGTTTTGAGTTAGAGAAGGTCGGTGGATCGATGAAGATCAGATCAAACTGTTCATTGGCTTCGCGCAGCCAGCCCAGGCAGTCGGCCTGAATTAAACGATGCGCGCGGCCGCTCAGCCCGTTGAGTCGCAGGTTACGTTCCGCCCACTCCAGATAAGTACGAGACATATCGACCGTTGTGGTGCTGCGCGCACCGCCAAGCCCGGCGTGTACGCTGGCGCTGCCGGTATACGAGAACAGATTGAGGAAATCTTTACCCTTGCTCATCTGGCCCAGCATGCGGCGCGCTATACGGTGGTCCAGGAACAGACCGGTATCAAGATAGTCGGTCAGGTTAACCCACAGGCGCGCGTTGTACTCGCTCACCTCAATAAATTCACCCTTCTCATTCATCTTCTGATACTGGTTTTTCCCTTTCTGCCGTTCACGGGTTTTCAGCACCAGTTTATTCGGCGCAATCTCCAGTACCGACAGCGTGGCGGCAATGATGTCAAACAGACGCTGGCGAGCCTTCTGGGCATCAACCGTCTTCGGCGGCGCGTATTCCTGAACCACAACCCAGTCACCGTAGCGGTCGACCGCGACGTTGTATTCTGGCAGGTCAGCATCGTACAGGCGATAGCATTCAATGCCTTCCTGACGCGCCCATTTTTCCAGCTTTTTGATATTTTTACGCAGACGGTTAGCGTAGTCTTCCGCCACCGTGGCAGGCTTGCTGTCTGCGGTGGTTTCCGCGACGTGATAGTTTTTTTGTACGCAATCCAGCGGGCCATTTTTGGCTTTAAACTGCTTGTCAGCGCGCAATTGCAGACTGCTGAGCAAATCCGGTGAGGCGCTGAACAGCGACAGATTCCAGCCGCCAAACTGGTTTTTCATCGTGCGGCCCAGCAGGCTGTGCAATGCGATCAGCGCCGGTTCGCTATCCAGACGTTCACCGTACGGCGGGTTGCTGATAACGGTACCATACGGACCTTGCGGTAGCGGGTTACTCAGTTTCGCTACGTCTTTGACGTCAAATGTCACCAGATCGGCAATCCCAGCGCGGCGGGCGTTGCTGCGCGCTTTCTCAATCACTCGGACGTCGCTATCAGAGCCATAGAAGTGCGACGTATAGTCCGCCAGCCCTTTACGCGCGCGAACCTGTGCTTCCGCTTTCACCTCTTGCCAGACCGCTTCATCATGCTGCGCCCAACCGTTAAAGCCCCAGTAGCCACGGTGCAGACCGGGTGCGCGATCGGTTGCCCACATCGCGGCTTCAATCAGCAGCGTACCGGAACCACACATCGGATCGAGCAGCGGCGTACCCGGCTGCCAGCCAGAACGCATCACGATAGCCGCAGCCAGCGTCTCTTTGATCGGCGCCTGACCGGCACGATCGCGATAGCCGCGCTGATGCAGACCATCACCGCTAAGATCGAGGGCTATGCTGGCGGTATCTTTGTTCAGCCAGACGTTGATACGCAGATCCGGGGATTCGCGATCCACATTCGGACGGGCCATATTTTTACGGGTAAAGGAATCGACAATCGCGTCCTTTACTTTTAATGCGCCGTACTGGCTGTTGCGAATGGTGTCGTTCAAGCCGCTAAAATGCACGGCAAACGTCGCTCCAGGGTTAAATATCTCTGTCCAGTCGATTGCCTGAACACCGAGGTACAGATCAAGATCGCTGTAGACCTTGCACTCTCCCATCGGCAGGATAATGCGCGAGGCCAGGCGGCTCCACATCAGGCTCTGGTAAACAAGCCGCGTGTCGCCCTTAAAATGGACCCCACCCTGAACCACCTGGCACTCCGCGGCGCCGAGGTTTTCCAGTTCAGTTTTTAACAGCTCTTCCAGCCCACGGGCCGTACTGGCAAACAGAGAATTCATAATGTCACTTTTACTCCAATAAAATTGCTGCGCATTATAGCTAATCTCGCGCCCTTGTCATAAAGTTGAAGGCTTATTTTCGTTCGAGGGGCTGTACAGTGGTAACGTTAACCCGACTTTTTGTTCATCCGGTTAAATCAATGCGCGGTATTGGGCTCACGCACGCCCTGGCAGACGTTAGCGGTCTGGCCTTTGACCGCATCTTTATGGTTACCGAACCCGACGGAACGTTCATCACCGCCCGGCAGTTCCCCCAGATGGTCCGTTTTACCCCTTCCCCTTTACACGATGGGTTGCACTTAACCGCACCCGCCGGCAGCAGTGCGGTGGTCCGTTTTGCCGACTTCACCACCCAGGATGCGCCAACAGAAGTCTGGGGAAACCATTTTACTGCACGTATCGCGCCAACAGCTATCAATCAGTGGCTCAGCGGTTTTTTCTCGCGCGATGTACAGTTGCGCTGGGTTGGCCCACAGCTAACCCGCCGGGTCAAACGCCACGACGGCGTACCGCTCTCGTTCGCCGATGGTTTTCCTTACCTTCTGACTAATGAAGCCTCACTGCGCGATGTGCAGCAACGCTGCCCAGCCAGTATCCGAATGGAGCAGTTTCGCCCCAACCTGGTGGTCTCAGGGGCTAGCGCCTGGGAAGAAGACACCTGGAAGGTGATTCGCATTGGCGAGGTCATCTTTGATGTGTCAAAACCCTGCAGCCGCTGTATTTTCACCACTATCAGCCCTGAAAAAGGCCAGAAGCATCCGTCCGGCGAGCCGCTGGCAACGCTGCAAACCTTCCGCAGTGCGGTGGACAACGGCGATGTTGATTTCGGTCAGAATCTCATTGCCCGCAACAGCGGCGTGATCCGCGTTGGCGATGAAGTTGAAATTTTGGCCACCGGGCCCGCCCGAGCTTACGGCGCGGTGGCTTCCGATGACACTGTTGCACAACAGCAGCAGCCTGATGCCAGCGTACTTATCGACTGGCAGGGGCACACCTTTCGTGGCAACAATCAACAGGTGTTACTGGAACAACTGGAAAACCAGGGGATCCGGGTTCCTTATTCGTGCAGGGCGGGGATCTGCGGATGCTGCCGGATTCGGCTGGTAGAGGGCGAAGTCAGTCCGCTGAAAAAATCAGCGATGGGTGATGACGGGACGATTCTTTGCTGCAGTTGTGTGCCAAAAACAGCGGTCAGGCTGGAGAGTTAAACGGCCTGCTCAAGGCTGAAACTGTCGACAGGGAGTTGCGGTTTCAGTCTGTCATTCATGATTTTAATGGCGTCGCCAAGCTGCATGGTGCGCCCGGCAATAACCACGCCCGGTTGTGCCAACAGACACAGGGCCGCATTTTCCCCCGGCTCAACCACTAACAGATTGACCTGTTCCTCGGTATCGCTTAAATACACGCAGGCAGCGTCACCTGTCCTCGGTGACCAACTAACAGTGTGCGCCACAAAGTGCCAGCTTTTTGGCATTTGCGGTTTTAGATAACGAATAGCCACCAGCGCATTGAGTACCAGCTCCGCTTTTTGTTCTTTGGCTAAATCCAGATCACGGCATTTTTCTTCAAAAGAAAAATAAAGCGCGGCATCATCAACGCAAAAACCGGACGGAGAGAATGCATCGGGTGTGAGCATTTTGCGCGCAAAACGCGAACGAAATAACATGCCATTGGCTAAATCGAGCATCATACGATCGTGCTCTTCATCATAATACCAGCGCCAGTTATCGTCGGGTTTAATTCGCATCAGTATCTCTCCATTCCTTAATCATCGTCGTTACGACAGTATCCTTTTGCCGCTTCGTTTATTGCCCTAATAATAAAAGCTCAGAATGTTTAAATAAGCAACAGTAAAGGAATATAAAACAACCAGGGCCAGAAATAAAGCCCTGGTTTGTGATTAAGGTAGTATTCAGATATTGGTGATGATTTCTTTAATCAACGGCGGGCCTTTAAAAATAAAGCCGGAATAAATCTGAACCAGGGAAGCCCCTGCGGCTATTTTCTCACGCGCAGCGATGACTGAGTCGATACCGCCAACCCCGATAATCGGCAGTTGCCCTTTTAATTCCCGGGACAACATGCGAATAATTTCGGTGCTTTTTAATTGTAACGGTCGACCACTCAGGCCACCCATTTGATCGCAATTTTTCATTCCCTGTACCAGGGAGCGATCGAGCGTGGTGTTGGTGGCAATGACGCCATCAATATTATGGCGAACTAAACTGTCGGCTACCTGGATCAGTTCTTCTTCAGAAAGATCCGGGGCGATCTTTACCGCCACCGGAACATATTTATGGTGGATCGCCTGGAGATCGTTTTGCTTATTTTTAATTGCCGTCAGCAAATCATCCAGCGCTTCGCCGTATTGCAGCGTGCGTAACCCTGGTGTATTAGGTGAGGAAATATTAATCGCAATATAGCCAGCATAAGCATAGACTTTTTCCATACAAATCAGATAGTCATCTTTACCATTCTCTACCGGGGTATCTTTGTTCTTACCAATATTGATCCCCAGAATGCCGTCAAAATGCGATTTCTTAACGTTCTCTACCAGGTTATCAACGCCCAGGTTATTGAAGCCCATGCGGTTGATCAAACCTTCTGCGTCAACCAGACGGAAAAGACGTGGCTTATCATTACCCGATTGAGGACGTGGCGTCACGGTGCCTATCTCAATTGAGCCGAACCCCATTGCACCGAGTGCATCAATGCACTCCCCGTCTTTATCCAGCCCGGCGGCAAGACCGAGCGGATTCTTAAATGTCAGCCCCATGCAGGTCACCGGTTTTGCCGGTACTTTCTGGCGGACAAGCGCTTCGAGCGGCGTGCCCGTAATGCGACGTAATTGCTGGAATGTCAATTCATGAGCGCGCTCTGGATCGAGCTGAAAAAGGGCTTTACGAACGAAGGGGTAGTACATGAACTCTCCTGGATTCCCGGTGTGCAAACCGGGGGCGTATTATGTGCGATCATGAACAAAAAGGGAATTGACCTGCGGCAATAAAACGCAAACGTTTTCTTTCTTCTCCTCGTTTTATGCATTTTTCAACTTTTCTATCCCGCATAAATCATTTCGATAAACAAAATCTCTCTGCCAGACTGCACAAATTGTTATCAATGTTAAATAAAAACGAACAATTGGTTATAAGGAGAGAATATAAATATGCGCGTTATCACTCTGGCGGGAAGCCCACGCTTCCCCTCTCGCTCCAGCGCCCTACTGGAATATGCGCGAGAAAAACTGCATGGACAGGATGTCGAGGTCTATCACTGGAATCTGCACAATTTTGAGCCCGAGGATCTGATCTATGCGCGCTTCGACAGTCCGGCACTGAAGACGTTTATCGAACAGTTGCAGGATGCAGACGGACTGATTGTCGCCACGCCGGTCTACAAAGCGGCCTATTCCGGGGCATTGAAAACCTTGCTCGACCTGCTCCCCGAACGTGCACTGGAAGGCAAAGTCGTGTTGCCACTGGCCACCGGCGGCACCGTGGCACATTTACTGGCCGTCGATTACGCCCTGAAACCAGTACTCAGCGCACTGAAGGCCCAGGAGATCCTGCACGGCGTTTTCGCCGATGATTCGCAGGTTATTGATTATCAACATAAGCCGCAGTTTACGCCGAACCTGCAATTACGCCTGGACAGTGCACTCGAGACCTTTTGGCAGGCGTTGCAGCGTCGTGATGTCCAATTTGTGCACGTGAACACGCTGCGGGGTGCCGCCCATGCTTAATTTACTCAAACGCCATACATCGTGGCTGGCGCTGACCGGACTGCTGTCTTTATCCACGCTGGTTCACGCCGCAGAGACCGCGCCAGACGCCCTGCGCATTGGCTATCAGAAAGGCAGCGTCAGCATGGTGCTGGCTAAAAGCCATCAGTTGCTGGAAAAACGTTACCCGCAAACAAAAATCTCCTGGGTGGAGTTTCCAGCCGGCCCGCAAATGCTGGAGGCGCTCAATATCGGCAGCATCGATCTGGGCAGCACGGGTGATATCCCGCCGATTTTTGCTCAGGCCGCCGGGGCCGATCTGGTCTATGTCGGCGTCGAACCGCCAAAACCGCATGCAGAAGTGATTTTGGTACCGAAAGACAGCCCCATCCACACCGTCGCAGAACTTAAAGGGCATAAGGTCGCCTTCCAGAAAGGCTCCAGCGCGCACAATCTGCTGTTGAGGGCCCTGCAGCAGGCCGGGTTGAAGTTTACCGATATCCAGGCCACCTGGCTGACGCCCGCCGATGCGCGTGCCGCTTTCCAACAGGGGAATGTGGATGCATGGGCAATTTGGGATCCGTACTACTCCGCCGCCTTGCTGCAGGGTGATGTACGCGTACTCAAAGACGGAACCGATCTTAAACAGACCGGATCGTTTTATCTCGCCGCACGCCCTTATGCCGAGAAAAACAGCGCATTTATTCCTGGCGTGCTGGACACCTTCAGCCAGGCCGATGCCTTAACGCTCAGCCAACGCCAGCAGAGCATTACCCTGTTGGCGAAAACAATGGGGCTGCCTGAGCCGGTCATAGCGTCCTATCTGGACCATCGCCCGCCAACCTCCATTACGCCCGTCAGCGCTTCTGTTGCCGCATTGCAGCAACAAACTGCCGATCTGTTTTATGACAATCGGCTGGTGCCGAAAAAAATCGACATTCGCCAGCGTATCTGGCAACCCACCCAGCAGACAGGAGCAAAATTATGAGTCTGAACATGTTCTGGTTTTTACCCACTCACGGTGACGGCCATTATCTGGGAACAGAAGAAGGTGCACGCCCGGTCGATCATGGTTATCTGCAACAAATCGCGCAAACTGCCGACCGCCTGGGATTTACCGGGGTACTGATCCCGACAGGCCGCTCCTGTGAAGATGCCTGGCTGGTTGCCGCCTCAATGATCCCAGTCACCCAGCGGTTAAAATTTCTGGTCGCGCTGCGCCCCAGCGTGACGTCCCCCACGGTGGCAGCACGCCAGGCGGCGACGCTCGACAGACTGTCTAACGGTCGGGCGCTGTTTAATTTGGTAACCGGGAGCGATCCACAAGAGTTAGCAGGTGATGGTGTTTTTCTCGATCACACTGAGCGTTATGAAGCCTCCGCTGAATTTACCCAGGTATGGCGACGCTTGCTACAGGGCGACACCGTGGATTTTAACGGTAAACACGTTCACGTCCATGGGGCAAAACTCTTTTTCCCGCCCGTGCAACAACCCCATCCGCCACTGTACTTCGGCGGGTCTTCCGACGTAGCGCAGGAACTGGCCGCTGAGCAGGTGGATCTCTACCTGACCTGGGGTGAACCGCCCGAATTGGTGAAAGAGAAGATAGAGCAAGTACGGGCAAAAGCAGCGGCGCTTGGGCGTAAGATCCGCTTTGGTATTCGCCTGCACGTGATTGTGCGCGAAACCACCGCAGAGGCATGGCAGGCAGCGGATCGCCTGATTGCCCATCTGGATGATGACACCATTGCCAAAGCCCAGGCCGCTTTCGCCAGAACCGACTCTGTGGGCCAGCACCGAATGGCAGCGCTGCACAACGGCAAGCGCGACCAACTGGAAATTAGCCCGAACTTGTGGGCGGGCGTTGGACTGGTACGTGGCGGGGCCGGGACCGCACTGGTGGGGGATGGTCCAACGGTGGCGGCACGGATTAACGAGTATGCCGCGCTGGGTATCGACAGCTTTGTGTTGTCCGGGTATCCACATCTGGAAGAGGCGTACAAGGTCGGCGAACTGCTGTTCCCGCATCTGGATGTCTCGATCCCAGAAATACCGCAGCCGCAACGCCTGCATCAACAAGGTGAAGCCGTGGCGAACGAATTTATTCCGCGTAGCGTCGCGCAACGCTAAGGAGCCCGATGATGGCAACGCCGCAAAATAAGTGGTTACTGCGCTTTGCTCCGTGGTTTTTACCGGTTGGTCTGGTGGCGCTCTGGCAGCTGGCATCGTCCATGGGCTGGCTGTCCACCCGCATCCTGCCCTCTCCGGAAGGTGTGGTGGAAGCCTTCTGGACGCTTTCCGTCAGCGGTGAGCTTTGGCAGCATCTGGCGATCAGTACCTGGCGGGCAGCGATCGGCTTTTCTATTGGCGGATCGATTGGCCTGACGCTGGGGCTGATAAGCGGCCTGTCACGCTGGGGGGAACGGTTGCTGGACACCTCGGTGCAGATGCTGCGTAACATACCGCATCTGGCGCTGATCCCTCTGGTCATTTTGTGGTTCGGTATTGATGAATCCGCCAAGATCTTTCTCGTTGCACTGGGTACCTTGTTCCCTATTTACATCAATACCTGGCACGGGATCCGCAATATCGATCGCGGGCTGGTGGAAATGGCTCGCAGCTATGGGTTATCCGGTATTTCACTGTTTATCCATGTGATCCTGCCCGGCGCTCTGCCCTCGATCATGGTAGGCGTACGTTTTTCCCTTGGGCTGATGTGGCTGACGCTTATCGTGGCAGAAACCATTTCAGCGAACGCTGGCATCGGCTACCTGGCAATGAATGCCCGCGAATTTCTGCAAACGGATGTGGTCGTGGTGGCCATCATTCTCTACGCCCTGCTCGGCAAGTTGGCCGACATCAGCGCGCAACTACTGGAACGTAGCTGGCTACGCTGGAACCCGGCTTACCATGCGAAGGAGGTCACCGTATGAATACCACGCGTTTAAATCAGGGAATTCCGCTACTGCTTAGCGGCGTAACAAAACGCTACGGCGCCAATACGGTGCTCAATCAGCTAGATTTGCCTGTTCCAGCGGGGCAATTTGTTGCCGTGGTGGGCCGCAGCGGCGGCGGGAAAAGTACCCTGCTGCGTCTGCTGGCCGGTCTGGAATCGCCCACCTCAGGGGAATTGTTCGCCGGCACCGCGCCGCTGGCAGATATTCAGCATGATACGCGAATGATGTTTCAGGACGCACGCCTGCTGCCGTGGAAGTCGGTCATTGATAACGTAGGACTGGGCCTTAATGGCCACTGGCAAGATGCAGCCCGGGATGCACTGACGTCTGTTGGGCTGGAAAATCGGGCGCAGGAATGGCCTGCCGCCCTTTCCGGTGGGCAAAAACAGCGCGTGGCGCTGGCACGGGCACTGATTCATCGTCCCGGATTACTGTTGCTGGATGAACCACTGGGCGCACTGGATGCGTTAACCCGTCTGGAAATGCAAGATTTGATTGTCTCGCTGTGGCAAAAGCAGGGATTTACCGTACTGCTGGTCACCCATGATGTCAGCGAAGCGGTGGCGATGGCCGATCGCGTGTTGCTGATTGAAGAGGGAAAAATTGGTCTGGATTTGACGGTAGATATTCCACGTCCACGCCGACCAGGTTCAGTGCGCCTGGCAGAACTGGAAGCAGAAGTATTGAATCGGGTGATGCAGCGTGGCGAGGCAGAACAGTCAATCCGACTGCATGGATAAACATTCAGGACATTGTAGGCCCGGTAAGCGTGAGCGCCACCGGGCATTTTGCCGGATGGCGGCTTTACCGCCTTCTCCGGCCTACAAAACGACAGGTCAACGTCTCAGGCTAACGCTTTGGTTATCTTCTCGAACAGATCGCCGGACAGATTCTCCAGACCTTTCAGTTGCTCGAGCGCCGCACGCATCTTCGCCTGGCGTTTGGCATCATAACGTTTCAAGCGGATCAGCGGCTCAATCAAACGTGAGGCCACCTGCGGGTTACGGCTGTTCAGCTCGGTCAGCATGTCGACCAGGAACTGATAACCGCTACCGTCTTCTGCATGGAACGCCGCCGGGTTGCTGCCCGCGAAAGCGCCAATCAAAGAACGAATACGGTTCGGGTTGCTCATGCTAAAGGAACGATGCTGCAACAGGCCGCGTACCGTTTCCAGCACGTTGTCCGCCGGGCTGGTGGATTGCAGGATAAACCATTTATCCATCACCAGACCGTCATGATGCCACTTGTCGTCATACGCCTGCATCAGCGCATCGCGACACGGCAACTGCGCCGCTACCGCCGCTGACAGGGCCGCCAGCGCATCAGTCATGTTATTGGCTTCACGGTACTGCTTGCTCACCAGGGTATCTGCCAGATGCGTTTCGCCGAAAGCCAGGAAACGCAGACAAGCATTACGCAGCGTGCGTTTGCCAATATCGCCATGCTCAACGCGGTATTCTGCAAGATGGTTGGCGTTATACACGGCCAGGAACTCATCTGCCAGTTCGGCAGCCAGCGTACGGGTTAACGCCTCGCGCACGTCGGTAATCGCCACTGGATCGATAATCTCAAACAGCTCGGCAATTTCATTCGCCGAAGGCAGCGTCAGGATTTCTGCCGCCAGCGCCGGATCGATTTTCTCATCCAACAAAATGGCACGGAACGCATCAGCCACGTGCACCGGCAGCGACAGCGGTTGCCCTTGCTGATGGCGAGCAACGTTCAGCTTGATATAGGTGGCCAACAGGCTTTGCGCCGCATCCCAACGAGAGAAATCGTTACGCGCGTGACGCATCAGGAAGGTTAACTGCTGATCGCTCCATTTATATTCCAGTTTTACCGGTGCAGAGAATTCGCACAGCAGCGCCGGAACCGGCTGGAAGTAGACGTTATCAAAGACAAAGGTTTGTTCCGCCTGGGTGACGTTGAGCACAGAATTCACCGGATGCCCGCCTTTTTGCAACGGGATCACTTTGCCTTCGTTGTCGTACAACTCAATGGCAAAAGGAATATGCAGCGGCAGTTTTTCTGCCTGATCCGGTGTAGCCGGCGTACGTTGGCTTATCGTCAGCGTGTACTGTTCGGTGGCCGGGTTATAGTCATCACGTACGGTCACAATCGGCGTACCGGACTGACTGTACCAACGGCGGAAATGCGAGAGATCGACGTTAGACGCATCTTCCATCGCCTGCACGAAATCATCACAGGTCGCTGCGCTGCCATCATGGCGCTCAAAATAAAGCTGCATCCCCTTCTGGAAATTCGCTTCACCCAGCAGGGTGTGGATCATCCGGATCACTTCTGCGCCCTTTTCGTACACGGTCAGGGTATAGAAGTTGTTCATCTCAATGACACTATCCGGGCGGATAGGATGCGCCATCGGGCTGGCGTCTTCGGCAAACTGCAGACCGCGCATGGTACGCACGTTGCTGATCCGATTAACGGCACGAGAGCCAAGGTCGGAGCTAAACTCCTGGTCGCGGAACACGGTTAAGCCTTCTTTCAGGCTCAACTGGAACCAGTCGCGGCAGGTCACACGGTTGCCGGTCCAGTTGTGGAAGTATTCGTGGCCGATCACGCGCTCAATATCGAGGTAATCTTTGTCGGTGGCGGTATCGGTACGCGCCAGCACGTATTTGGAATTAAAGATGTTCAGACCTTTATTCTCCATCGCGCCCATATTAAAGAAGTCCACCGCGACAATCATGTAGATATCGAGGTCATACTCAAGGCCAAAACGCTCTTCATCCCACTTCATGGAATTTTTCAGCGAGGTCATCGCCCACGGTGCGCGATCCAGATTGCCGCGGTCGACGTACAGCTCTAACGCCACTTCTCGCCCGGAACGGGTGGTAAAGGTGTCACTCAGAACATCGAAATCACCGGCTACCAGGGCAAACAGGTAGCATGGTTTCGGGAACGGATCCTGCCACTGTAACCAGTGACGACCGTTGTCCAGTTCGCCCTGAGCAATGCGGTTACCGTTAGACAGCAGGAACGGATAGCGGGTTTTATCGGCGATAATTTTAGTGGTAAACCGTGCCAGCACGTCAGGACGGTCGAGATACCAGGTAATATGGCGGAAACCTTCTGCTTCGCACTGCGTGCACAGCGCTTCGCCGGACTGATACAGGCCTTCCAGTGCGGTATTCGTCGCCGGACTGATTTCATTCACGATACGCAGCGTAAAACGTTCCGGCAGGTGGCTGATGACCAGCGCCCCTTCTTCTTCTTTATACTCTGTCCACGGTTCGTCGTTCACGTGGATTGACACCAGGGTCAGATCCTCGCCATTCAGGCGCAGAGGGGCATCAGACGCACCATGACGGACAGCCTGGCTCACGGCAGTGACCACGGTTTTTTCAGCATCCAGGTCAAAGGTCAAATCAATATCAGTAATCTGGTAATCCGGCGCACGGTAGTCGTGGCGGTATTTGGCTTGTGGCTGTTGTGTCATAAAAAACCTTTAGCATCTATGGTAGAGTCTCGGGTTCAGTCTATTCCTGTTGCGTAAATCGCGCTACGCAGAATGTTCATCTTTTCAGGCACAAACACCCTTTTTGCTACATTTGTATAACACGAGGCACGAATTGCCCTCGACCAGAAAGTCAGCTTATGGTGTGATCGGGGTTCAATAAATCGCTAAACAGGGTATACTCCAGCGGTTTTCTTAGTTGTTTATTGTACTAAACGCTCCCGTGAGAGGATGCTACTGCGCACCTATGACACAATTCGCTTCTCCTGTTCTGCACTCGCTGCTGGATACAGATGCTTATAAGTTGCATATGCAGCAAGCCGTTTTTCACCACTACTATGATGTACAAGTAGCGGCTGAATTTCGTTGCCGTGGCGATGACCTGCTCGGTATTTATGCCGATTCTATTCGCGAGCAGGTGAATGCTATGCAGCACCTGCAACTGCAGGAGGACGAGTACCAGTGGCTCTCCGGCCTGCCTTTCTTTAAAGCTGATTACCTCAGCTGGCTTCGCGATTTCCGCTATAACCCGCAGCAGGTATGCATCACCAACGATAACGGTAAGCTGAATATTCGTTTAACCGGCCCGTGGCGTGAAGTCATCATGTGGGAAGTCCCGCTGCTGGCAGTGATTAGCGAGCTGGTGCACCGCTACCGTTCGCCAGAAGTCGGTGTGCCGCAGGCGCTGGATGAACTGGAAGGCAAACTAGTCGAATTCTCTGCTTTAACGAAAGATGTCGATATGTCCCGCTTCCATCTGATGGATTTTGGTACGCGCCGTCGTTTTTCGCGTGACGTGCAGCAGGCGATTGTTAAACGTCTCCAGCAAGAGCCATGGTTTGTGGGCACCAGTAACTACGATCTCGCCCGCCGCCTGTCATTAACGCCAATGGGGACTCAGGCACACGAATGGTTCCAGGCTCATCAACAAATTAGCCCTGAACTTGCCACCAGTCAGCGCGTCGCACTTGCCGCCTGGTTGCACGAATACCCTAATCAACTCGGCATTGCGCTGACCGATTGCATCACCATGGACGCCTTTTTACGCGATTTCGGCGTTGAGTTTGCGACCCGCTATCAGGGTCTGCGGCATGACTCTGGCGATCCGCTGGAATGGGGTGAAAAAGCCATCGCGCATTACGAGAAATTGGGTATCGATCCACTGAGCAAAACGCTAGTGTTCTCCGATAATCTCGATTTGCAGAAAGCAATCGAACTGTATTGCCACTTCTCTTCTCGCGTGCAGCTGAGTTTTGGGATTGGCACGCGCTTAACCTGCAATATTCCTCAGGTCAAGCCGCTGAATATCGTTATCAAGCTGGTCGAATGCAACGGCAAACCGGTGGCGAAGTTGTCCGACAGCCCGGGTAAAACTATTTGCCATGATAAAGCGTTTGTCCGCGCGCTGCGCAAAGCCTTCGATCTTCCGCATATCAAAAAAGCCAGTTAATCTCTCCAGGGAGTCGTTTCGACTCCCTTTTCGCGTTTATTTCCGAAATCTTTCACTCCAGCTACGAATTCTGCTTGTCTGATTGCAGATGCCAGGTAACATAGGTATCCCCCCCATTTACGGGTGGACATGTGTTTATATATCCGACTATTAACAGAGAGACTATTATGAGCGTAGTGCCTGTAGCCGACGTACTCCAGGGCCGCGTAGCCGTTGACAGCGAAGTCACCGTGCGCGGATGGGTGCGTACCCGCCGAGATTCAAAAGCTGGCATCTCCTTCCTCGCCGTTTATGACGGTTCCTGCTTTGATCCTGTACAGGCCGTCATCAATAATTCTCTGCCCAATTACAATCAAGACGTATTACGTCTGACGACGGGCTGCTCGGTTATCGTAACGGGTAAAGTCGTTGCGTCTCCAGGACAGGGACAGAGCTTTGAAATCCAGGCAACCGAAGTTGAAGTGACCGGCTGGGTTGACGATCCTGATACCTACCCAATGGCCGCTAAACGTCACAGCATTGAGTACCTGCGTGAAGTGGCGCATATGCGTCCGCGCACCAACATGATTGGTGCAGTCGCGCGCGTTCGTCATACGCTGGCGCAAGCGCTGCATCGTTTCTTCCACGAGCAGGGTTTCTTCTGGGTATCCACTCCGCTGATCACCGCTTCCGATACCGAAGGCGCCGGTGAAATGTTCCGCGTTTCAACGCTGGATCTGGAAAACCTGCCGCGTAACGATCAGGGTAAAGTCGATTTCGATAAAGACTTCTTTGGTAAAGAAGCGTTCCTGACCGTTTCAGGTCAGCTGAACGGCGAAACCTACGCCTGTGCCCTGTCCAAAATCTATACCTTTGGACCGACCTTCCGTGCAGAAAACTCCAATACCAGCCGCCACCTGGCTGAGTTCTGGATGCTGGAACCGGAAGTTGCGTTTGCCGATCTGAACGATGTTGCGGGTCTGGCTGAAGCCATGCTGAAGTACGCGTTCAAGGCCGTACTGAATGAGCGTGCAGATGACATGAAATTCTTCGCCGAACGTGTCGACAAAGACGCGGTTTCACGCCTGGAGCGTTTCATTGAGGCTGACTTCGCGCAGGTGGATTACACCGACGCGGTAAGCATTCTGGAAAAATGCGGTAAAAAGTTCGAGAACCCGGTTTACTGGGGCGTGGACCTGTCTTCCGAGCATGAACGTTACCTCGCGGAAGAGCACTTTAAAGCGCCGGTAGTGGTTAAAAACTACCCGAAAGACATTAAAGCGTTTTATATGCGCCTTAACGAAGACGGTAAAACCGTCGCGGCAATGGACGTACTGGCGCCGGGAATCGGTGAAATCATCGGCGGTTCCCAGCGTGAAGAACGTCTGGACGTGCTGGATGCCCGTATGCTGGAAATGGGTCTGAACAAAGAAGACTACTGGTGGTATCGCGATCTGCGCCGCTACGGCACCGTTCCGCATTCCGGTTTCGGTCTGGGCTTTGAGCGTCTGATAGCCTACGTTACTGGCGTACAAAACGTGCGTGATGTTATTCCGTTCCCGCGTACACCGCGTAACGCCAGCTTCTGATCCTGAATGATTCTGCCAAAGGCCAGCATTGCTGTAATGCTGATCAGTTAAGGATCGGT